>JAQVMR010000009.1 GCA_028703545.1 Patescibacteria group bacterium | reverse complement strand
GCATTAGAAAAATTTCTTATAACTCGAGTTACAAGAACAATTTCTGGGGTTACTCCACTTACAGTTCTTACAAAACCATATAATTGCCCCGGGACATGTATTTATTGTCCAAAAGAAACTGACATGTCAGTAAGCTATCTATCAAATGAACCTGCGGCTCAAAGAGCAAAGGGGCTTAAATTTGATCCATATAATCAAGTTCAATATCGCATAAAAGCACTTGAAGTAAATGGACACACAGTTGATAAAATAGAGCTTTTAGTTTTAGGTGGTTCGTGGAATGCCTACACTAGAAAATATCAAAATTGGTTTATCTCTCGTTGTTTCCAGGGAGCAAATGATTATCCTAAAAATAATAATAAAAAAGAATACTCCCTAGAGAAAATGTTAAAACAAAACGAGAATACAGAATACAGAATTATCGGTGTAACTCTTGAAACGAGACCGGATCTTATTAATGAAAAAGAATTAATTGCAATGAGACATCAAGCCTGTACCAGAATTCAATTCGGTGTTCAGCACACAAATGATGAAATATTAAAAAAAGTGAAACGTGGTCACAAGCAAAAAGATATAATAAAAGCAACGAAATTATGTAAAGAAATTGGACTAAAAGTTGATTATCATCTAATGCCCGACCTACCCTATTCCAATCCAAAAAAGGATTATAAAATGTTTAGAGATATTTTTGAAAATACAGACTATAGACCAGATCAAATAAAAATTTATCCTTGTGTTGTTACGCGTGAGGCAAAAATTTTATATAAGATGTTTAGAGAGCGTTCTTATGTGCCCTATACAAAAAATGAATTACTTGATTTACTAGTTGATGTAAAGTCAAAACTTATTCCTTATTATGTAAGGATAAATAGATTAATTAGAGATATTCCAAAAGAATCAATTGTTGGTGGAAATGATATTACAAATTTAAGACAAAATATTGAACGCGAAATGAAACTTCGTCATTTAAAATGTAAATGTATAAGGTGTAGAGAGATAAAAGACAAAGAAATTAAATTAAAAGATATAAAATTGTTTGTAGAAAAATACAGTGCATCAAATGGTACAGAATTTTTCATAAGTTATGAAAACTATGAAAGAAATAAATTATATGGATTCCTAAGGTTGAGATTTAATAAAGATAAAGCTAAAAATATTTTTTCTGAACTAAAAAATTGTTCAATTATTAGAGAAATTCATGTATATGGAAAGTTAGTTGCTCATGATAAAAAAGCTAATACTTCCTCTACTCAACACATTGGTTTTGGTAAAAAATTAATGCAAGAAGCAGAACGTATATCAAAAGAAAGTAAATACAAAAAAATAGCTGTTATTTCAGGAATAGGTGTAAGAGAGTATTATAGAAAATTAGGATATAAATTAGAAGGTGAATATATGACTAAAAAGTTGTAGGCCTAATATTAAAAAATTTTAAAAATTTATTTAAATTTTAAATTTTACATACTCTATAAATCCCGTAACATGTCCCTGGTGAATTTATCCAGCGTGCCAGTAACTTTTAATTTATTGGCCCTTTGAAATTTTTTGACAGCATTAAGAGTGTAACTTCCATAATAGTTTGTAATTCTTGAATATGTAAAATATTTTAATTTTTTTAATAAAGTCTGTAACTTTGCTACATCATTTCCAGTTGAACCAAATTTTAGCTCTCTATTAAAAATATTTTCTACAAAAATAATGTCTACTCCATCTAAATAGGTATTAAAACTACTATCTATTTCTTTGATATCAGACCACTTATAACCTAAATTATTAAAAGTTTTTTCGTCTTTGATCCAGCGCTTAACACCATTTTCCAATAAATATACTTTTGGATCATTTTTATATTTAAATACTTGATTGTTCACAATCTGTGGTTGATTTACAATATCAGATTTTTGACCCGCCTGATTATTTGCATTCATTATGTTTAATATATAAACAGGTATTCCCCCACCTGGTCTTCGTTCAACATTTATAATTCTTGTTTTAGTAGATAAATTTAAGGAAGAATCTGTTACTGAATAAGTTATTATATATGTGCCAATTTGTGATGTATCTACATACCCTGACGTTTGAACTGATATTACTCCATCCACATTATCAATTGCAGTAGCCCCGGTATCCACATATGCGTCTCCTCGATAAAGCACTATTGGATTATCTCCTAAGATTGTAATAACTGGATCTGTTGTATCAACTACATTTACAGTTCTTGTTGATGTACTTGTATTGCCAGATAAATCAGAAACAACATACGAAACAGAATAAGATCCTATGAGTCTAAAAATAGTGTCATATTCCTCTCTGTATATCCAGTATGCCAACTACTGTCATCTCCTTTGGCGCTATACCAAACCCTAAACATATCGGATGTATTATTATATAAAAATGTGGATTTATAAATGGCCTCGGAATCCCAACTTGAAGTTGGAGATGTGTTTATTACTTTTTTGTTATAGACTTTCCAATTTGTTCCATCATCACTTTGAGAAAAAAACAAAGCTGCCTTATTAGTGTTACTAGAACCATATGGAAAGGCACTATAAAGCATATAATATTTTTGTTTTTCCGGAATATATCTTAAGTCTATGTGCCAAATCACATATTCTGGTTGAGTCAATGAAATAGATATGGGTTCTGACCAATTAGAAACCCCGTCATCAGAAACCACATATTTGATAATAGTATTTGTAGCATCTGAACCACCACCCAAAGAATCTAAATACCACATAAAAAATTGATTCTCTGATTTTAATATTGATGGTGACAAAATAGACCCCTCTTCTCCACTTAAAACATCTTCCTCTTCGGACCAGTCAATTCCATTTGAAGATGTTCTTCTCTTAATTTTATCCGTAGCGGGGCTTCCACTATATTCTCTATAATAAAACTATTAAGTTATCGGTTTCTTCATCATATACGATGTCTGGATCAGAATTATAGCCACCTGGTTGAGAATCTATTGGATTTGTAGGTCCATCTGGAGTCACCCAAGAAACACCATCATTCGATACAACTATTGATGGATTTTCATAATCTGGATTACCATTTGGATATGGAGTCATGACCATCCAATAACTATAACCATTCCATGGTTCATCAAAATATACAATATCTGGATGAATGGCTTGACCAGAATCTTCATATGTTGGAATTGTTTGATATGTTTCTGCGCCTGAAAGAGCCTGAGATTCATAAGCCATCCTTGAGTCAAAATCATTATCAAAAAATAAAAATGTAGTGTCTCCATTTGCGTTTGATGTGGCACTAGAATTTCCATAATACATATATATTATCTTCTCAGGATTTGGAATGCTGGGTACCTTTACCCAAATAGTACTTGTAGTAATACCCGTATTATCAGGTGTTTCTATCCAATGACTCAAAATTGTTGTGCCATTTGTATCTGTAAAAATAATATCTGCTAAAGTAGAAGATGCTTTTGAAAAATCAAAATTTAGATTACTCAAATCAATTTTAACTTGATAATCTGTAAGCTCAGAACTAGAATTTGTTATTGTTGTGGGTTTTCTATATTTCCAATTTCTATTGTACCAATCAGATTTTTCTTTTAATTGTACTTTCCCGAGAGAAAACTCTATTTTCTCAGAATCAAAATTATAACTTGATGAATCATCAAATGTCCAGACTGACGTTTCGGCATTAACTGAAAAAATATAAATAAAAAATGAAAATAATATGACTAAAATAAGTATATTTTTTTTAAATTTATACGTTTTATACATTTGCCCCTCAATTATCTGTTAATATAGTTTATTATAACACAAAAATAACAAAAATAATAAAATTTATCCCTATACTTAGGGATCGTTCTTATGTACCATATACAAAAAACGAATTGCTTGATTTACTAGTTGATGTGAAATCAAAACCTATTCCATGTTGTGTAAGAATAAATAAGCAGTTTTAAACTCATCCATGTGTCCTTATTACAACAATAATTTAATTCAAATATTGGCGACACAAAGACTATATAGCCAAAAATCAAGACTATTGTTATAATAAAAACATTATAAATCATAAAAACCTATGATAAATAAAAAAGACAAAAAATTGCTCGAATTGGTTAATAAAGAGCTTACTCGCCAACAAGATGGATTTGAAATGATAGCCTCAGAAAATTATGTTTCTGAAAATGTACTCCGTGTTATGGGTTCAATACTTACAAACAAATACTCAGAAGGATATCCTGGAAAAAGATATTATGGTGGAAATGAATACATTGATGAAATAGAAAATTTAGCAAAAGATTATGCAAAAAAATTATTCGGAGTAACTCATGTAAATGTTCAACCCTATTCAGGTTCTCCTGCAAATCAGGCCGTTTACTTTGCCCTATGTAAACCCGGTGATAAAGTTATGGGAATGAATTTATTATATGGTGGACACTTAACACATGGGTGGAAAGTAAATTTCAGTGGAAAATATTATCAGTCGATTCAATACACAACTGATGAAAATGGATTTCTTGATTATAACGCAATTGAGGAAATGGTAAAAAAAGAAAAACCAAAATTAATTTTTGTAGGTGCTACTGCATATTCTAGAATTATCAATTTTGAAAAATTAGCTGAAATTGCACATGATTCAAACGCTTTTTTAGTTGCAGATATTGCTCATATTGCTGGACTTGTTGCTGGTGGAGTTCATCCAAGTCCTGTAGGACACGCTGATGTAATAACAACCACAACACACAAAACTCTTCGTGGACCACGCGGTGCAATGATAATGTGTAGTGGTGATGAGTCAAATCCAACTCAAAAAATTGACTCAGTTATTGGCTGGAGGGAATCAAAACAAAATATTCCAACTTTAATTGATAGGGCTGTTTTTCCTGGTCTCCAGGGTGGACCACATAATCACATTACAGCTGGAATTACACAAGCGCTATTTGAAGCAGATACAGAGGAATTCAAAGAATATGCAAAGCAAATTGTAAAAAACGCTAGCGTATTATCTCAGGAATTATCAAACAATGGACTTAGAATTATAACTGGTGGGACTGATAATCATTTAATTTTAATTGATGTAGGTCCATTTAATATTACTGGCTCTCAGGCAGAAAAATCATTGGAAAAAGCTTTAATTACAGTAAATAAAAATGCAATTCCTTTTGATACTCGCTCTCCATTTGACCCATCGGGAATTAGAATCGGAACTCCAGCCCTCACTACTCGTGGAATGAAAGTATGTGAAATGACACAAATTGCGCAATTGATTGTGAGGGTTTTAAAAAATTATAATGATGAAAAAATTCTTGAAAGCGTAAAGTCAGAAGTGAAAAAAATATGTAAAAAATTTCCTATTTATAAAAAAATAAAGTATTAATGTAATATGAAAGAATTACAAATTCAAGAAAATAAAATCATAGATGGAATTGAAATTTCTGACAGAATAAAACGCGAAATTAGACACGAAATTGTTAATTCTGATTTAATTCCAGGACTTGCAATAATACTTGTAGGAGATGACCCTGCATCGCAATTATACGTTGCAAAAAAAGAGAAAGCATGTGCTGAAGTTGGAATTATTTTTAATAAATATTTATTCAAAAGTAATGAAGACGAAAATAATATTATAGATTGTATTAATTTTTTAAACGCTGATGATGAAGTTGATGCAATAATAGTTCAGCTTCCTCTACCGAAAAAATTTAACACTCAAAAAATCATAAATTCTATTGAACCCAAAAAAGATGTTGATGGATTTCATCCTGAAAATATTACAAAATTTTTAAATGATGAAACCTATATAGAACCAGTAATGAGCCAAACCATAAAAGAAGTTTTACTTTACACGAAAGAAAATTTAAAAAATAAAACCGGCCTTATACTAGGAAATAGTCATGAATTTATAGAACCGATTGAAAAAACTTTAAAAAATTTAGGAATAATAGTATCACACACTCACATTAACGAGGAAAATTGGCAAGAAAAAATTAAAACCACTGATATATTAATAACAGCTGTGGGCGTTCCATTTCTTATAAAAGCAAATATGATAAAAACTGATGTAATAATAATTGATGTTGGGATTAATAAGGTACAAAACGCTACCCTTGGTGATGTTGATTACACTGATGTTTTTTCAAAATGTTCACATATTACGCCAGTGCCAGGTGGCATAGGACCAATTACAATTTCATATTTACTAAAAAACACATTAGAACTTCATAAAAAAAATCGAGTTTAACTCGACTTTTTACATTGAATAAAATTTATTCCTGTTGTGGCATTCTAGAATATAATTCTCTAATTTTTTCATCAATTGTAATATTATCTGAGAAGGTTTTTCTAATCAGTGATTTTTGCCTTGCAATATATTTTCTTAGACTTTTTGGCAATCTTTTTTTTATTTCTTTTTTTATTGTTTCAACCATATTTTTATTTCATTATAATTATTAATAATATAATCTGACCTTCAATTATCCTATTACAAACTCTGGGTTCTAATTTTTATTTCGTATATTATTGTTTCAATTCTTTTTAAATTTCTTTTAGCGTCATCAAATTTCATTCTTAATTTTCCTGATAGATATAATTTCATTATAAATCCGACTATATCTTTTGTTATTTCTCTATAATTCTGTAATAATTTTAAATTTTTTTCTTCGGCATTTAAAACTGCTTGTCTTACCAACTCTCCAGTCATATCACATAGTCCTCCAATATATTCTTCTCCATTAAATTTAAATTCCTTATCTGTTGAAATTGACTTTTTTTCTAAAACATCTATAAAAAATTTTGCTTCTAAAAATTCCTCTGATGCCGCCTGATACGATCCTTCGAAATCCAATCTATTGCTTTTATTATATTTTTTATTTAATTCTCTAAATTTTGCACGCGCTTCTTCAAGTGTTTTTTTAGCTTCTACTAAATTCCCATCGTGTGCTAAAAAAATTGATTGCTTGCTTTTCGAAAGAATAGAATTTGAAATATGATTTATTACTCCTCTTTCTTTCTGATAAAGCGATAATTCTTTTGAAATTTTATCAAATAGTTTATTATTTTTCATAAAATTTATATTAATTTTCAAGGTATTTTAGGAAATAAAACTGCTCTTTAGAGGGCAGCGATGTAATAATAGCATAATTATAAATTTAATACAAATATAAAATATGAATTTAATATTTGAAATTTATATAAATATTTTATATACTGAAACCAGTTTTACAATAATTACCAAGGGCTAATAGATAATCTAATATAATGTCATTTTCAATAGGAATTGTAGGGCTTCCAAATGTTGGGAAATCAACACTTTTCAAAGCTCTTACAAAAAAACAAGTTGATGCTTCAAATTACCCATTTTGTACCATAGAACCAAATGTGGGCGTTGTTGCAGTTCCCGATGAACGACTTGATAAATTATCAAAATTAAATAATTCAGAAAAAACAATAAGCACAACCATTGAATTTGTTGACATTGCTGGACTCGTGAAGGGTGCTTCAAAAGGAGAAGGACTTGGAAATAAATTTCTAGCAAATATAAGAGAAGTTGATGCAATACTTCAAGTTGTAAGGAGATTCAATGATCCAAATGTGGTTCATGTTCATGGGATTGTGAACCCAAAAAGTGACAGAGAAGTAATAAACATGGAATTAATTCTTGCTGATTTAGAAACTTTGAATAAATCATTAGAAAAAATCAATTCTCAAATGAAAGGACCTCATGATAAAATCTTAGACAAACAAAAATCGATATTTGAAAAAATAAAATTAAATTTAGAATCTGGAAAATTAATATCTGAGATAGAATTAGACACAGAAGAAAAATTTATCATAAAATCATTTAATTTTTTGACTCTTAAACCAATGCTTTATGTTTATAATGTTGATGAAAATGAAGTAAATGATCAACCCGCTGATGGAATTGCAATTTGTGCAAAAATTGAATCAGAACTAGTGGAGCTCGATAGTCAAAGCGCAAAAGAATATATGGAAACTCTTGGAATGCAAGAAACAGGACTCAACAAATTAATAAAAGAATCATATAAGGCATTAAATTTAATAACATTTCTTACAAGCGGGCCAAAAGAATCTCGTGCATGGACAATTGAAAAAGGCACAAAAGCTCCTCAAGCCGCAGGGAAAATACACACTGATTTTGAAAAAGGATTTATAAGAGCTGAGGTAATAAATTGGCAAGATTTATTAGATTGTGGTGGGGAGGTTTCTGCTAAGGAAAAAGGTCTGATAAGGCTGGAGGGAAAAGACTATATATTTCAAGACGGAGATGTAACAGTGTTTAGATTTGCTAATTAAAAAAATGACAAAGCATCATTGCATCTCCAAATGAGTAAAACCTATACTCATTTTTTATTGCTTCACCATAAAGTTTAAAAATAAATTTTTTTCCTGCAAGTGCTGACACAAGCATAAGTAGTGTGCTTTTGGGAAGATGAAAATTTGTAATTAAATTATTTACAAATTTAAATTTAATTCCTGGGTAGATAAAAATATTTATCCAATTTTTTTGAGAAATTAATTCTCCGCTATTATTTGAAAATGCTTCTAAAACTCGAAGTGCCGTAGTTCCTACTACAATAATTCTTTTATTTTGTTTTTTTGCTTTGTTTAAAAAATTTGCAGTACTTTTATCTAAAATTCCAAATTCACTATGAATTTTATGATCTTCAATTCTATCTGTCTTTACTGGTTCAAAAGTTCCAAGCCCAACATGAAGCGTAACGTATTTAAAAATAACGCCTTTCTTTTTTAATTTATTCATTAAATTTTTTGTAAAATGAAATCCTGCTGTTGGAGCTGCAACTGATCCACGATTCTTAGCATAAACAGTTTGGTATTCTTTTTTTAATTTATTTTTACTATCAGGATTTTTTATATATGGTGGAATAGGAACGTGACCAAAACGCTCAATTTGATTATTTAATTTTTTGCCACTTAAATTGAATTTAACTTGCCACATATTCTTTTCGATTTGCTTTGAAATTATACAATAAAAAGATTTAAAAAAAATTATTTTCATTTCTTCTCTGATTCTTTTTCCGCCAATTATTGCCTGCCAATTTGAATTTCCCAAATCTTGTAAAAGAAAAACTTCTACCACACCACCACTCTCTTTATTGCCAAGTAATCTTGCAGGAAAAACTTTTGTGTCATTAAAAACCAAAATATCACCACTCTTTAAAATATTAGAAATATCTTTAAAAATATGATGAAAGTATTTTTTAGTTATATAATCAGCTAATAATAATTTAGAAGAATCCCGAGGTGAAACGGGTTTGTTTGCAATTAAATTTTTTGGTAGGTTGTAATTAAATTCTGATAGTTTCATATTACTTTCTTATTGAAAACTCACAGCCACAATAATTTTGCCTGTAAAATTCATTATCACGAGAAATTTCACAGGATTTTTTAAATCCTCCATCTTTTTTCCAATCATTCTCTAGATATTCTATATTAAAATTTTTTGAAATTTCATAACCAGCCTGATTTATCATTGCGCTATCTTTGTGTGGGCTGATTGATAAAGTAGTTGTAAAAATTTCAAAATTATTATCGAGTGCATATTTTGCTGTTTCTTCTAATCTATATTTATAACAAATAAAACATCTTTTACCTCTCTCAGGTTCATTTTCAAATCCTTTTATTTTTTTTAACCAAATATTATGATCCATTTTTTTCTCTACAAAATTAATTCCTAATTTTTTAGCATAATTTTGTGATTCATTTTTTCTTATTTCATACTCAGATTCTGGATAAATATTTGGATTAAAATAAAAAATGGTCACATCATAATCTTTTTGTAATTGCTCTATAACATATGCACTGCATGGTGCACAACAAACATGGAGTAATAATTTTTTCATAATATTTTCAAAAAATTTTGCCACATTGTTGTCTCTTGTCATCCTGAACTTGATTCAGGATCTCTAATTTCTACTTTCTATTTTGTTATAGATTCCGGATCAAGTCCGGAATGACAAGAAGGCAAAATTTTTATTCCATAATCAATTAATTTATCAAAGTCTTTTGTTTTTGTCCAATAATCAGATAATTTGGATCTTAGCTCTTGATGAATTTCATATCCTCTATCTTCACCATACATTAAATCATTAAATTCTGAATTTAATATAACCGTTAATGATTCCTTTAAAAATTCGAATTGTCTATCATCTAAATCAATTTTATCTCTGAAATATTTTATAAATTGAAAATGTAATAATTCGTGCAAAAAAACATCTGTACATTTTTCTGCTGATAAATTTATATAAAACCAAATATAACCACTTTTATAATCATAAGCACACCTTGGAAATGTTGTTAAAAAACAAGTAAAACATTTTCTGTATAATTTTCTTTTCGTAATTTTTTGCATCTTTTCAAATAGAAAATCTGCTTTCTCATTAAAAATATTCTGAGTTTGATTTTGTAATTTAACTAGAATATCCTTATTTTCTTTATAATAATTTTTTAAATATGGAATCAAAAATTTATAAGATTCTTTTCTGGATTTACCTATAATATTTTTTGATACATTTTCATCTATTCTAGTTTTCCAATCAACTCCATGAGAAACTTTATTACAAGCATCCCAAAAATTCCAAGCATCTTTCTTGGTATTTATTTTTACCCCTACATTCATTTTAGACATTTTTTAATATTGACATACTATTTATAAAAGCACAAAAATAAAATAAACATTATTGATAATACCCTTGGAATTCAGTATAAAAATTTATTAACCCTACTAATATTTTTATTTTAATATTTTTTCTAAATACTTTTTGGCTCTTAATTGATCCTCTATACTATTTTCCACTTCAAAAACAATATATTTTGATAAATGTTTTCTATATTTTTTTAAGTAATCAAATTCTCTCAATGAATGAAATTTATGATCATCATATCTCAAAACTTTTGAATAGGGACATCTATAAATTTTTTTTCTTATTGCACTCACGTGCCAAACACCACATTTATAATCTTTTAATATTTCACAAACCCTTTCGTATGATTTTTTATTAAATTTTCTTGCGTTTTCAAGATGTGCAACATCAAGACAAATTCCTGCATAATCATGTATCTCGTTTTTCATATGGAATTGATTTGTATTTTCTAAATAAATTACATCTTTATATTTTTTTAAAACTCTTTTATCTTTTATACCATAATCACATTTAGGGTGGGAATTAAAAAGTTTTGTTTTAAAATTTTTTATTAAATATTCAATTTCTTCAAGTTTAATATCATCTCTTAGATGAACAAATGGAACATTTTTTATCTTTGCCTCTATCAATGCTTGATAAATTTTACTTCTAACACTTTTTTTACCAAATAAAGTAAAAAACAAAGCCAGTTCTTTGACTTTTAATTTTTTTAATTCCTCAATTTTTTTAAAATAATTTTTATCTGTTGTAACTACAGAAACTAAAACTTTCATAATTTATTAAATGTTTAAAATTATCTTTTTATATCAACAAAACCACCAATATATTTTGCTTTATAAATTTCTTCACCCTTAAATGTAATTGTCTCTTCTCCAGAGAAATTATCAACTTCTCCTTTAAAATTATTAGAATATTTATAATCTCCATCAATATATTCTTTTGGACCACGATATGGATTTTCTTCTGGAATTAATAATAGAGCGCCCCTTAAAACCTTATAAATATTACTAAAATTATCAATTTTCCCATCAACATAACCATAATAAACCATCATGTAAACTGGCTGGTCTTTAAAAAACACAACCTCTCTTCCGCCATACGGTTCTCCACCAAAAAAATTATCGTGATATTTAAAATCTTCACTTTCAAAAATTAAAGTTTTTGATTTATTATCTTCTTTAATTTCTTTTGTTGCGTCACCACTTGCATAAGTAAATTTTTTTGCTTCTACTAAAAATTTACAAAGTTCTTTTTTGTTAATCATATTTTTTTATACTTAATTATTTAACATTAGTTCTGGTTTGCCGACGTTTAATTCTTTTCCTACTTTTATATCTAAAAATTTAATAAACTCATTTATTGCACTTTTAATTTTTTTAATGTCTGATTTTTTTGGAACACTAATTGCTTCAACCTCTAAAAACATTCCTAATTTATCAACTATTTCAAAAACTATTTCATAATTTTTATAAGTATAAATATATTTCTTACTATTTATTGTGAGTAATTCTTTTAGTCCTAAAAAATTTAATATACTGATTATATTTTGATAATTATCACATCTAATTTCATATTCATCGGAATATAACCATTTTCTACCATTAAATCTATCTATTTTATAAGCCAAGTAGTTGTCTTCATTTTTCCTTCTTAATCTTAGACACCTGTTTAAATGTTTATTTTTATCTGGTTTTAAATCTTTTCTTTTTGGATCAAAAAAGTAGACGTCCCTTACTTTATATTTTTTTATAAATTTAAACTTAGATAATTTTTTTAAAACATTATTTTTATTATCTAATATATTTACCAAAATTTCTATTTCTTTGTTATTATTATTTTTCATAATAATTTATCTGCTGATCCGTTAAAATTTCTTCCTAGATGTTTATAACCTAATTCTGTTACAACTCTTCCGCGAGATGTTCTTGCTAAAAATCCCATGCGCATTAAATATGGTTCATAAACCTCTTCTATTGTTCCGATTTCTTCTCCTACTGATGCAGAAATAGTTGATATTCCAACTGGCCCACCAGAAAATTTATCAATTATTGTCTCTAGTATTCTTCTATCAATATAATCCAATCCATGACTATCAACATCCATTATTTCCAGTGCCTTAAGCGCAGATTTATTATCAATTTTTCCATTTCCATGAACCTGAACATAATCACGAACTCTTTTTAATAATCTATTTGCAATTCTTGGAGTTAGACGAGAGCGCTCAGAAATTATATCGCACCCATCATTATCTATTTCAACTGATAATTTTTTAGAATTATTTTTTATAATTTTTGAAATTTCTGATTTATCATAATAATCTAATCTAAAAACTAATCCAAATCTATCTCTAAATGGAGACGAAAGTAAATCATATCTTGTTGTTGCGCCAATGAGGGTAAATTTTGGCAAATCAATACGAAGTGTTCTTGCGCTAGGTCCTTTTCCCACAATTATATCAAGTGCATAATCCTCCATTGCTGGATAAAGCACTTCTTCAATAATTTTATTGAGTCTATGCACCTCATCAATAAATAAAACATCGCCATCTTCTAAATTTGTAAGAATTGCTGCTAGGTCTCCGACTTTTTCTATTGCCGGACCAGAAGTTATTTTTATATTTGAATTCATCTCACCTGCAATAATATAAGCCAGTGTTGTTTTGCCAAGCCCAGGTGGACCATAAAGCAAAACATGCTCCATTGCTTCATTTCTTTGCTTTGCTGCTTTTATAGAAATGCCTATATTTTTCTTAACATTTTCCTGGCCAATGTATTCTGTAAATGTTTTTGGACGAAGCGAAAACTCAAAAGATTTTTCTGTCTCTTTTTGATGTGAATCAAGTACTTGATTATCTTCTTGTATCATAAGTAAATTACAATAATAATAATTATAAACTAATTATATTGTATCATAATTATAAAGTAAATCCGACCTGCGAGTTTGGGCACCTGCGAGGTTGTCTAATTTTCCCTAAAATGAATATATTTCATGGAATTTGCTTGACTTATAAAATAAAAAGCGTAGGATAACAAAAAGAATATTTGGAGGAAAAATGAATATCCAAAGCATGAGCCATGAACAAATTGAACAAGAGGTGTTCTTGATTATATTAGACATGATTGATGAGCATAAACCAACAAATGATAATCAAGCCGGAATTCAGCTCACAATATTCGATATAATCGATAAATCAGAGGATCAAATGATTGAAATATCAAACTGTGAAAAACATAACATCAATATATCAAAAATTAGAACTATCTTGGAGATTATCGAAGATAAATTTGAAATACCTTATATTCCAGATGAAGATGATGATATTGAAAAACTTAAAACCATAGAAGATATAATTTCTCAAATGCTTTATTGTGCTTCCGATGAATATATTAATCAATGTTTAGAGGATCAATTATGTTTTGATCCACCTGAAGAGTCGGAATGGGAATTTGATATTGATTCTATTAGCAATCTTATTGTTGGTGTTGTATCGAGAAATTTAGGTATTTCACGCTTTGATTTAAATTTAGATAAAAAATTAATAGAAGATCTTGGTTTATCAACTGCTATTTTTCATGGTATTCTTTTAAAAATTGGATTACATTTAGAATTAAGTGATTATTGGAATAAAACGACCAATGACCTGATTAGTATAGTGTGTTAAGAATTTAAAAAGAGACTATTTAAAAACCTGTCTCTTTTTATTTTTAAAAAATTTATTTTTTATTTCTTGAATATCTTATAAATCCAGAACATGGGATTATTTCTATTCCCCTTTTCTCTAATTCATCACAAAATAAATTCATACCGATTGAATCAGACGACATATGTCCTGCAATTATTACATTTAAATGCGCACGCTCTGCATATTTTCTGTGTTCTTCGCTGATGTGCATTCCTAAAACTGTTCCAATTCCTGCATTCGCAATTTTCTCATAAGAATCTTTTGAACCGCTAGTTCCACCTGTAATTTCCGTTACTGCAATTTTTCCTAAATATCTATCTTCATTTCCTACAAAAAGTTTTGGTCCTACTTTTATTTTACTTGCCTCTTTATATTCAGGAATTTCTTTTAAAATTTTCATCAAATCCTTCACTCTTTCTAAATTTTTCTTATTTTTCTCTATCAGATCAAATAAAAATTTTGCAACCATATTATCTGCTATTGTATGTGTACACATAAGTTCAAATCCTAACAATTTTGCACTATCTACTACTTTATTATGATTCGATGCATTTATCCCTCTACTTACTTCGCTCATTCTAAACTTTGTAATATCTTCCGCAATATTAATTGGAACTCCATATTTGTGTAATAATTCAATTTGTAAATCCATCACCTCTCCAAGACCCGCGAGTCCAACACCAATAGGATGATGAGAAATTACCAAATCAATTGAACTTTTCTTACTTAATTCATTTGCAAGAAGAATTTCTGATGTATCGATATCAATTCCGACCATTACTCTTTTTACTTTCTTGTCTAATCCATTTGTCAAAACTCTTGTATCTGCGTATGGATTCTTAATTGACTCAATGTCAAAATTATCTTTTTCATCCATTTTCAATTCATCAAATTTTTCTTTTGCTGTTTTTAATTTTTTATTAACAACATTAATTCCTCTTAAATCATTTTTGATTCCAAGAGAAACAGCTAATGCATATATCTGTTTTACGGTCATCATATATTTATAAGTTAATTTTAAATCGTTGTTACTGATGCTACTTTATCATCATCAAGTTTAAATCTCATTAACTTTACTCCTTGAGTATCTCTTCCAACAGTTGGAACAGTATTAAGAGCAAGCCTAATAACCTGAGCACTTTCTGAAATTATAATTATATCTTTATCTTTATTGGTTTCGTCTTCCACAAATGTTGAAACAATTAATCCGGTTTTATCGGTTATCTTTGCAGTTTTTATTCCCGAACCACCACGTCCCTGAACCTTGTATTCTTTGAGTGGAGTTTTCTTACCAAAACCATTTTTCATAACTATAACAAGTTTATGTCCCTTTGTTTCGCCATTATCAATTACATCCATTCCAACAACTTCATCTTTTACCTTAAGACGAATTCCACGAACTCCGGCGGCAGACCTACCCATTGGACGAGCATCTTTTTCACTCATTCTTATTGATTGACCAAGTTTTGTAGCTAAAATTATATTATCAGATCCTGTTGTTGGTTTTACCCAGCATAGAGCATCTCCATTTTTTAATTTAATTGAAATAAGTCCAGATCTTCTTACACTAGAATATTTTTCAAGTTCTGTTTTTTTAATAAGTCCATTTTTTGTAACAAATATCAAAAACTTCTTAGTTGACTGATCGTTTGGTAAAATAGCATTTACTTTTTCCTCCGGTGCAAGCTGTAAAAAATTCACAATATTTTGTCCTTTTGCCTGACGACTTGCAACGGGAACTTCATACGCTTTAAGCTGAAATACTCGTCCTCTATTTGTAAAAAACAACAAATCTGAATGAGTTGTACATGAAAATAATTTATCAATAATATCTTCCTCTTTTGTGGTTGATCCTATAACTCCCTTTCCACCTCTATTCTGTAAATGAAAATTATCTGGAGCCATTCTCTTAATATAGCCATCTTGAGTCATAAGTACCACAACGTCTTCTTTTGCGATCAAATCTTCAGTGGAAATTTCGTCAATCTTTGATTTGACAATCTTTGTTCTTCTCTCGTCTCCATACTTATCTTTAAGCTCTATCAATTCATCTTTAATAATTTTCAAAACTCTTTTAGGATCGTTTAAAATATCTGTTAATTCTTTTATAATCTTTTTCTTCTCTTTTAGTTCTTCTTCAACCCTTAATCTTTCTAAATTTGCTAATTGTTGCAATCTCATTTCGAGTATTGCTATTGCCTGACGTTCTGATAATTTAAATTGTTTTATCAAATTTAATTTTGCAACATCTTTGTCTTTTGATTGCTTGATTGTTTTGATAATTGCATCAATGTGTTCAAGCGCCATAACAAGCCCCTCTAAAATATGTGCTCTGTCTTTTGCTTTATTTAAATCAAAAGTAACCCTTCTGGTTATAACTTCTTGTCTATGTTTAATAAATTCCGATAAAATTGTTTTTAGAGACAAAAGTTTTGGCTGAATTCCATTTACAAGAGCCACCATATTATAGTGAAACTTTTCCTGAAGCTGGGTGTGTTTATATAAATTATTTAAAACTTTTTTGGGATATGAATCATCTCTTAAAGATATTACAATTCTAACTCCTTCTTTATTTGATTCATCACGCAAATCTGTAATTCCCTGAATTTTTTTCTCTTTTACTAAATCAGCAATTTTTTCTACAAGCGTTGACTTATTTACCTGATATGGAATTTCAGTTACTATAATTTTAAATCCTTTCTTGCCTTCAACTATGTCTGCTTTGGCACGAACTACAACTCCACCTTTTCCAGTTGAATATGCGGATTTCATTTCTTTTATATCATATGCAATTCCACCTGTTGGAAAATCTGGTCCCTTTATAAATTCCATAAGTCCATCAGTGTCACATTCTGGATTATCAATTAAACAACATATTGCATCAATAAGCTCTCCTAAATTGTGTGGTGGTATACTCGTTGCCATACCAACTGCTATTCCCATTGAACCATTGAGTAATAGGTTGGGAAGTTTTGCTGGGAGAACTATTGGCTCCTTATGTGAACCATCGTAATTTGGCATGAAATTCACTGTTTCTTTTTCTATATCAAAAAGCATTTCTTCTGCAAGTTTCTGCAATTTTGCTTCAGTATAACGCATAGCAGCAGCATTATCACCATCCATAGATCCAAAATTTCCCTGACCATTTACAAGTGGATATCTCATTGAAAAGTCCTGTGCCATTCTTACCATGGAATCATATACTGCACTATCACCATGTGGGTGATATTTACCCAAAACTTCTCCGACAACTGTTGCTGATTTTCTAAATTTTGCGCTTGATTTAAGACCCAACTTCCACATTGCATAAAGAATTCTTCTATGAACTGGTTTCATGCCATCTCTAACATCAGGAAGCGCACGAGCAACTATAACGCTCATTGCATAATCAAGATATGAGGTTTTCATTTCTTCAACGAGTGGTTGATCTATAACATTTTTTTCGTCAGGTGTTCTTATTATTTCAGGCTTATTTCCATTCACAAAATTAATATTTGTATTTTCTGAAATAATTTTTTTATCTTTTTTAACAATTCTCTCTTCCTCTTGAAAAGTTTCTTCTCTGTCTTCTTCTTTTAAAATTTTTTCTTTTTTTTCTACTAATTCTTTAATTTCTTCTTGAATCAATTTTTCTTTCTTTTTCAATTTTGGTTTTACAATCTTTTTTACAGATTTAGTTGATTTTGAAGATTTATTTATAGCAATTTTAGAACTAACCTTTTTAATAGGTTTTACTTGTTTTTTTACTGCTTTTTTTGTTATTTTTTTTATTGTCCAGGCCATAATATTAATCCCTTAAAATAAATAAAAAACGACTTTTTGTCACTATTATTTTATCAAAAAATAAGCTAAAAATCAACCTGCGAGGTTGCCAACCTTCGAGGTTAAAAATTGACAAAAAAATCCCTAAATGATAAGGTTTTTTCAAGAAATAAATATATTCGCGGGAGGATAAAATGAAAATAGACTTTAACATACTCCTAATTCCATCATTCGAATGGTCTTTATGGGGTTTCGGTAAAGAAATAATAAACGATGCTTTAATGCGATCTTTTCTTGAAGACGTGCATTATTACACGCGTTATCTGGGCGTAAATTTGACAACAATGATTCCAGTTTCCATTGAAAATATAAAAAAATATCTATCTGAAAACAAAGTAGATCTAATTATAGTTTCTGATAATTTACCAGAAGACAATGAAGATGTTTATGAAGACTACGAAGACGAAAAAAACCTTGGATTAAAGTTCTACAAAGAAATAATAGAAAATCCTGAATACAAAAATATTCCCTTTGTCATACAATCATTTTCACAACACGATGAAGATGTAGTACAACTCAGGGACATAGATTTTTATTACTACGTACGGGGAATGAAATTTGAACAATTATATAATCAATTCCTCAAAAAAATTCTACCCGAAAATAAAAATTAATTTTTTTGTCCAACGGCTATAAACCGGGAATAAATACCCGGTTTTTTATTATTTAATACCAGCCTTTAATACCAATCCACCGGGTTGTCCACCCCGAGTAGGATTATTAAAATTGACAAAAAAATCCCTAAATGATAAGGTCTTTTCAAGAATAAAATGTATCCATAGGAGGATAAAATGGCTACAGACAATAAGGAAAGAAAAGTTGTTGTGTTTATTCAAACATCGGGAGAAATTTCTCCTTTTGATGATCACATGGGATTGATTAAAGAATTCGATAAAAATATTGAATGCAAAAAATTCTGTTGCATTTTATGTGCACATGAATATCTGAAAAAAAACCATAAAGAAACATTGCTAGTATGTATTAGACCTTATGGGACAATATGTTCACATTCAATACACACAAAAGAAGATATTGAAAAATACACCCAATTAAAGGGTGTTTGTAATTTCTATGAAATGCTAATCAACTCAGACGACACAAACCAAATTCCGTGCATAATAATGCAATCGAACGATAAAGATGGTTTAAAGCCCCCCTCACAAAGACCAAGCGATATCTTTATGGATTATGTGTCTTTTATATTACCAACTGAATTTGTTGGGTTGATAAAAAAACTCAAAAAAGGACCACAATGATAAGGTTTTTTCAAGAAATAAATATATCCGCGGGAGGACAAAATGAATAATAAACAAAAATCGAAGACAAACACAATGGTAGACGATATTGTGACTATACTTTGTATAATATTACTTTTTATAATATCTTATACAGTGATATATATGGAGACACACAGTGAACATGCTGAACCCATTTATCATTGGGCAATAGGATAATCATAAAACCAGGATTTGACATCCTGGTTTTTTATTTATCCCTACAACTATTTTAAAATTTTAAATAAAATTTCTCTAAGCTCTTCTTTTGAATAATAATCAATTACTATGGTCCCTTTCCCTTTTTTATCATTCAATTTTACTTTTGTATTTAGGTGTTCTTGTAGGGAGCTTTCCATTGATTTTATATTCGGATCTTGTTCTACAATTCTACTATGTGATTTTACATTAATTTTTTTAAGCACACTACTTGTTTCTGAAACATTTAAACTCTCTGATAAAATCCTATCAAGTAATAATTTTTGTTTCTTTTCATCATCAAGTGATAATAGTAATTTTGCGTGACCAAAGCTAATCTTATCATTATTTAGATATTTCTTTATTGACTCTGGTAGACTTCTTAGACGCAAGATATTTGCAACTGAACTTCTGGATTTACCAACTTTTTTTGCAACTTGATCTTGTGTCAAATTAAATTCTTCCATTAATCTATTATATGCATCTGATTCTTCTAATAAATTTAAATTTTGTCTTTGTATGTTTTCTATAATGGCAAGTTCTAATTTTTTTGAATCATCAATTTCTTTAATAATTCCGGGAACTTTAAATAATTTTAAAATTTTTGCAGCTTTTAGTCTGCGTTCCCCGGCAATAAGCTCATAACCATCTCCATTTTTTGTAACAACAATTGGTTGTAATATTCCGTGTTCTCTTATTGAATTAACAAGATCTTCTAATTTTTCTTCATCAAAATGAGTTCTTGGTTGATATGGGTTTGCTTTAATTTTATTTATATCAATATTTACAATTCTATCTTTATCAGAAGCAAATATTTCATCACCAGAATAAGATCCATCAGAAAAATCTATGTGTTGTTTTTTTATCTCTGCTTTTTTTGGTATAAGAGAACCAAGTCCTCTTCCTAATCCATATTTAGCATCAGCCATATTTTTATTTTAAATTTGTTTTTATAGATTATATGAATCAATTATTTCTCTTGCCAATCTTTCATATGCGCGTCCTCCTGGAGAATTTTTATCATATTCTAAAATTGTTTTTCCATGAGATGGCGCCTCAGCAAGACGAACGCTTCTTGGAATTACAGTTCTAAAAATTCTATTTGGAAAATATTTATACAATTCATTAAAAACTTCTTCACTTAATCTGTTTCTTTTATCATACATTGTTAAAACCGCTCCAAGAATATTTAATTTTTCGTTTAAATTTTCTTGAATTAAATTTACCGTACTAAGTAATTGTCCCAATCCTTCAAGTGCATAATATTCTGATTGAACTGGAATTAAAACATGATCAGCCGCAGTGAGTGCATTTATTGTTATTAATCCTAAAGATGGTGGACAGTCAATTAATATAAAATCATAAAAACCATAAATTTCTTTCAGATGATTTAATAAAATAAATTCTCTTTCGTCTAGGCTTACTAAATCAACTGTCGCACCTGCTAAATTAGGAGTTGCTGGAGCTAGGTGAAGTCCCTCTAAATTTGTTGCAAGAATTATATTTTTTAAATTTACTGGTCCTGGAATTAAGACTTCATACATTCCTGCGTCAAGTTCTTTATAATTAACACCGAGTCCAGAAGAAGCATTTCCCTGAGAATCCAAATCTACAATTAATACTCTTTTTCCCAAGTAAGCCAAATAAGCTGCGAGATTAATCGTAGTTGTTGTTTTTCCCACTCCGCCCTTTTGATTTACAATTGCTATTACTTGTGACATATATTATTTATAAAGTTTGACTTTATGTATTTAATTATAGCAAAAGATGGACAATAAGAAAATAAACATTGACTAATTGACATATTTAATCTACAATAATTTTCATTGAATTGAATTAATGAGCCGAAGTGGTGGAATTGGTAGACACGCACGACTCAAAATCGTGTCCTGTTTCAGGGTGAGGGTTCAAGTCCCTCCTTCGGTACCATTGCAATTTTACTAAAATTAGTGTATTCTTACTTAAAACGACGCGGGATAGAGCAGTCCGGCAGCTCGCTAGGCCCATAACCTAGAGGTCGTGGGTTCAAATCCCACTCCCGCTACCACTCGACTCGCTTTTTTATTTTTATATAATAATGTTTGGCTCGCTCGTGGTCTTCGACCAAATTTTATATTGTTAGGTCGAGTGTTCTGAGCTCGCCGAAGAACATAAATCATAAACAACTATATTAAGTTTTAAAACTTGATAACTTAAGGCAGGGTAGCTCAGTTGGTTAGAGCGCGGGACTCATAAGCCCGAGGTCGCGGGTTCGATCCTCGCCCCTGCTACCACCAAACACTTCTAAAAGTGTTTTTTTGTTTTTTATTTGTTATAATTATTAGATAAATTAAAATTATGTTTTTAACAACACACGCTGTAGTATCACTTACTACTTTAAAAATAACTCAAAATCCAATAATACTTTTTAGTATTAATTTTTTATTACATTATATTTTAGATATTATTCCTCATGGTGATTGGGGATTTATAAAAGGATTCAAAAATTGGAAATTAAACTATATATTTCTTTCTGGATTAGATTTTTTCTTTGTTTGTGTTGTTTCTTTAATCTATATAGATTTTCAGCCTCACAATAATATAAATATGTTTTATGCTATTTTAGGCTCTATTCTACCTGATATACTCTGGGGAATGAATGCTTTCCTAAAATTAAAATTTCTAAAAATATTTGAAAATTTAAATAGCTGGGCTCATAATGTTTGGGGCAATCAACAGGAACAAAGAATTTATTTTCTTATACAGCTACTTACAGTGGGAATTGCTATACTTTTCATATAATAAAAAACAGGCTCGTAGTCCAGCCTGTTTTTTGTATTGGAATTTATTTTGAAATTGCTCCTACTGGACAACTCGATATAACATCATCAATATTACAATCGCATTTACAATCATCTCCACATGTACATTCCGCCTTTCCATCATCAGCTATTTTAAAGCAATCTGAACACATTGCTACACATGTTCCACATGCAACACATTTTTCTTTATCTACTTTTGGCATAAAATTATAATTAATGCTTAATAATCTAATATTAAACTTTTTTATCATTTTATTCAATGCTAATCTTTTGCGATAACAAGTGACCAGATTTCTTTAGCACCGTTATCTTTTAAAACTTTTGCAATTTCATTAACAGTTGCTCCTGTCGTATAAACATCGTCTATAATTATAAAATTATTTTTTTTACAAATTTCACAATTAGATAAAGTAAGAGATTCTTTTAAATTTAGTAAACGTTCTTCTCTGTTTAATTTTGCTTGCTGCTTCGTATGTTTTGTTTTAATTATTAAATCTGGTAAAAATTTATAATTAAAATGACTAGAAAATTCTTTTGCCAAAAGCTCTGCCTGATTATAACACCTTAAATTAAATCTTTTTTTAGATAGTGGTGCGCTCACTACAATTGGATCTGAAATTTTATCCTTCTCATTTTCGTATTTTTTTATCATTAGTTGTGACAGGGGATAACACAAATCACTAATATATTTATATTTATAAAAATGAACAATTTTTTTGATCAAACTATTTTTATATGATGAACATATTAAAACTCTATCTACGATATCAGGTCTTACTTTTTCTCCATTATAATCCTCTATTTTTGACAAACACTCATCACAAACTAAATAATCATTTTTAGCACAACCGAGACACTCTCTTGGAAAAATCACATTTAAAATATAATTAATTAATTTTTTCATAATTTTATTATTAATAATAAAAATCGCCCAAAGTTTGGCGACCCTTATTAATTAATAATTATCACAAGTACTATAATTTTGCAATGCTTATTTCATTGTTTAAAATATCTGCATAAATACTATCTCCGTTTCTTATTTTATCAGCTAAAATCTGATTTGCAATATTATTTTCTATCTTGTCAGAAATAAATCTCTTTATTGGTCTTGCACCCATTTGAGGATTAAAAGAATTTTTTGCTATAAATTTATAAACTGATGATTTTACAATTAAATTTATTCCCCTCTCTTTCATTCTATCTATTAATTCTTTCATTTGTAATTTTGCGATATCAGACATTGCACTTATATCAAGTGGTTTGAATACTAAAATTTTATCAATTCTATTTATAAATTCTGGATTAAAATAATCATCCAATGAGTCAACAATTTTTTTCTCTAAATGTTCAAATTCTTCTACTAAAAATTCTTATTTCGTATCACTTTCAAGATCAACACCGATTGATGCCTGTCTATTAAACTGATCATTACCAATATTTGAAGTCATTATTATTACTGTATTTTTAAAATTTATCATACGACCCACAGCATCAATTAAATAGCCCTCATCAAGTATTGGGAGCAATAAATTAAATATATCTGGATGTGCTTTTTCTATTTCATCAAATAAAATTATTGAGTATGGTTTTATTCTCACAGAATCCGTAAATCTATTTGAGTCTTTGTATCCTACATAACCAGCAGGAGAACCAATCAATTTTGAAATATCAAATTTCTCTGAAAACTCAGACATATCTACTCTAATTAAAGCTCTTTCATCTCCATAAATATCACGAGCCAATACTTTTGCCATTTCAGTTTTACCGACACCAGATGGTCCTAAAAATATAAAAGAAGCAAGTGGTTTGTTTGGATTTGATAACCCGACTTTTGATTTTTTTATATACTGACAAACTGAATTTACAATTTCATCTTGACCAATAATTTTTTTAGAAATTAAATTTTCTAAATTAACTAATTTTGATTTTTCTGATTCTAACAAATCTTCAACTGGAATATTTAATGCACGAGAAATAATTTCTGCAATATTAGTCTCTGTAATTTCTCCAAGCGACTCAACTTCTTTTTCAGCTTCCTTTAATTTATTTAATTCTTCTAAAATCTTATCTTCATTCTGTTGAAAAATTATTGCCCTCTCGTAATCGTCTTCTGAAATAGCTTTTTCTTTTTCTTTTATAGCAACGTTTAAGCTATTTTTTAATTCAAATATTTTTTTAACATTTACATCTTTAGAATTTTTTACCTTAAATTTTGACGAAGCCTCGTCTATTAAATCAATTGCTTTATCTGGCAAAAATTTTTCTGGTAAATATCTTTGACTCAAATATATAGCAGATTTTATTGCAGAATCAGCAATTTTTACATTATGATATTTTTCATAATGATCGCGAAGACCCATTATAATTTCCCCTGCTTCTTTTGTATCGGGCTCATCAATTAAAATAGATTGAAATCTTCTTTCAAAAGCTGGATCTGACTCTATATATTTTTTATATTCAATTACAGTTGTAGCTCCAATTACTTTTAAATCTCCTTTTGCAAGCTCTGGTTTTAGCATATTTGCAGCATCAAGCTGACCACCGCTTGCACCCATTCCAACAAGAGTATGAATTTCATCAATAAATAAAATAATATCATCATCATTTTTTGCATCATCAATAATTTTTTTAAGACGTTTTTCAAATTCACCTCTGTACATTGTTCCTGATATTATTGCTCCCAAATCAATCGCAATAATTTTTTTATTCAAAAGTAC
>JAQVMR010000053.1 GCA_028703545.1 Patescibacteria group bacterium | reverse complement strand
ATTTTGGGTTCATATAATTTCCCTCCATTTGCTATAACACTCGTAAGCATTGCGACTTGTAGGGGCGTAGCTAGAGCATCTCCCTGTCCAATACTTAAATGATATGTATCTCCTATATACCATGGTACATTCTTTACTTCTTGTTTCCATTTCTGTGATGGCAAGAATCCACTTGCTTCCCCGGGTAAATCTATTTCTAATTTTTGAGATAAACCAAATCTTTTTGCATATTCAACGATTTTTTCCAATCCCATGCCATCAAAATTATTATAACCCCCACCAATTGTATAAAAAAATGTGTTGACGGACTCTGCTATTGCCTTTAAAACATTTGTGGATCCATGCCCACCAGCCTTCCAATCAGGAAAAAACCACGCACCATATTTTATACCGCCACTACTCATAAAACTTGTATTTTTATCAACTAGATTTTCTTGTAAAGCTGCAGCAGCCATTATTAATTTAAATGTTGATCCAGGTGGATACTCTCCTGATACTGCCCTAAAAAACATTGGTAAATCTGGATCTTCTATTAATTTTTTATAATCTTCATTATTTAATTTCTCAGAAAATATATTATTATCATAAGAAGGAATGGAAATTAATGTTAAGACTCTTCCATTTCTTGGATCAATGGCTACTATATTAGCCTTTTTAAATCCGGTTTTTTTTAAAAGATTATTCAATAGCTCATATGCTTTTAGCTGTAAATCTAGATCTAAAGACAAAACAAGATTTGTCCCATCCTGTGGTTTATCAAAGGCAACTTCTTTTATTTCTCTACCCAATGAATCAACTTCAATTTTTCTTTTTCCTATTAGGCCCCTTAAATCTTTTTCATACTCATATTCTATTCCTGTTTTTCCAATTTTATCATCTAAAAAATATCCCGCATCTTTTAATTCTGAATACTCTTTTTCTGAAATTTTTCCCATATAGCCCAAGATATGAGCAAGTGGTTCCTTGTAAATATATTCTCTTTTGTTATTTATAACAACAGAAACTCCATTTAGATTTTTTGTAATAACCATAAGCCTCATTGCATCATCATAACTAAGAGATTCTTTTACTATCCTTGGTTTAAAATTCTCTAAAACATCCCTAGAAATATATTTTGATAAATCAAGTTCCTGATCTCCAATACTATAGCGTAAAATATTTTGAGTCTTTAATAATTCATCATTATTTTTGGGGAGATCTATGGGTAAAATTTGAAGAGAAAAACTCGCTCCATTTTTAAGAAGTGGTTTCATGTTTCTATCATAAATAATTCCTCTATTTGGGTCCACTCTTTTTACTCTAATTCTATTTTCATCTGCAAACAATCTATAATCATCTCCACTTAAAATTTGTAAATAAAAAACTCTTCCAAGAATAATTAGCCATACAAACAACATAAAAATAGTCATTATTGAAAACCTATGTTTATTTAACAAAATTCCTATATTACCACTACTCTCATAAGTATTAAAAAAATCACCCATTCCTCGTTTCTGTGAATAGTTCTTTATTAAAGAATTTTTTTTATCTGGTCTAGATTTTAAATCTATTTCAGATATTTCAAAATATTCCATATCAACCTATTGAAATAAATCTATTTTTCGTTTTATTAGATAATGTATTTGCAAGATAGTAAAAAAAACTTGAAATTATAATATTAAAAAATATTGCTTCAAAAAACATAACAATATATTTCTCAAAATTAATATTATAAATACCCAGGTTTAGACTATTTATAAATAAATTATAAAGTAAGAAAAAAACAAATAATAAAAATATTCCCACCATATTCATCCAAATATATGTAGAAAATCTATCATTTGGTAAAAGCTCTTTTTCTATATAATAAAGTATTATAAATATTAATAAAAAAGAAAAAATATATGCACCAAAATTGATTGCAAAAAAATCCATAATCACTGCACTTATAAAAGCTACAATAAGTGAATCATTGGGATTATGAAAAAATAAAATGTAAATAAAAAAAATTAATGGCAAATTGATATTTAAAATGCCAAAATCAAAACTTGATTGAATTAAGGCAAAAAAAATAGAAAGTAAAATTATAACAATTTTAAATTTCATTGAATTATCATAACATTTACAAAATTTAAAAAATTCATATCAAAAAATGGATAGACAAGAGCTGTTTTAAAATAATCTCCATCAGAAAAAGTTAATTCTCTAATCTGTCCTATAACTAAACCCCTTGGAATATATGCCTCAAATCCGGACGTTGTAACAATGTCCCCTGTTTTGACCTTTGAATCTAGTGGAATATAAGACATTTCCATTGCGTTTGCTAAATTACCCTTCAAAATTCCAGATATTTTTTCTTCTCCTTGAATTGATGCGCTTATTAAACTTTTTCTGTCTGATAATAACATTACGTCTGCAAAATTGTCATCTGTTTTTAAAATTGTTCCTATTAAAACTCCATTATATATAACTGGTAAATTGTCAAAAATTCCGTCATTTTTGCCAATATTTATTCTGACTATATTTCCGCTGTCTAGATTAAAACCTGAAACAACTTCTCCGGTAACAAATTTTACATTTGGAGTTTTTATATAAGTAATTTCATTTTTTAATACTAAATTTTCATTTTGCAATTCTTGTAATTTACTGTAATCAACAATTCTTTCTGCAAGCTGTTTATTTAAATCATTAATATGATTTCTTATTTCTTTATGATGAAAAATATAATAAAAATAAGAATCAATGTTTTGACTCAAATCATAAGAAACCGATCTTGGTTTCTCTGTAATATTAAAAAATGTCTTCTTAACTGGAGACAATATTTTATTATAATTTAGTATTATTAAAAAAAATGCAATTATAAGAATCCAAAAAAACAATTTTCTTTTTAAAACTTCTCTCATAAATTTGTTTAATTGAGTTAAATTTTAAACTATCTTCTTCTATGATCAGATGCTGGGGGTAAAAGTAAATCTTTTAAATTGTCAAAATCTTCCAAAACAATACCTATTCCGCGAACAACTGTTGTGAGCGGATCATCAGCTACTGTAACTGGAATCAATGTTTCTTCATATATAAGCTTATCTAGACCACGAAGTCCAGCACCACCACCAGATAAAATCATTCCTTTTTGATATAAATCAGACACAATCTCTGGTGGAGTTTGCTCTATAACATCTTTTATTGCAACAACTATTGAATCAATTGATCTTTTTATTGCATCTCTTATCTCATCACTTTTTATTACAATTTCTTTTGGTAATCCATTTAATAAATTTCTCCCCCTCACCTTTATTCTCAAACCCTTTTCAAGTGCTAAAACACTTCCTGTTTTTATTTTAGTTTGTTCTGAAGATCTTTCTCCTAAAAATACATTATATTTTTCTCTTATATAATCAATTATATCGCTATCTAGTTTTTCTCCGGCAATTTTAAGAGATTTTGAAGCAACGATTCCACCAAGTGAAATGACTGCAATTTCTGTTTTTCCCCCACCAATTTCAATAATCATACTTCCGCTTGCTTCCTGGATTGGCAATCTTGCACCAATTGAAGTTGCAACTGGTTGTTCTATTAAATGAACCTCTCTTGCTCCCGCAGAAACAGCAACATCTTCGACTGCTTTTCTCTCTACTTCCGTTATATCAAGTGGAACCCCAATTATAATTCTTGGACGAGGCGCAAAAGAAAACGATTCTTTATGAATTCTATCTACAAAATATTTCATCATTTTTTCTGCAACCTCAAAATCAGAAATAATTCCATTTCTAAGTGGCTGTACGGCTAAAATATGTTGAGGTGTTTTACCAAGCATTCTTCTAGCCTCTTCTCCAACTGACAAAATCTGATCAGTTCTTAAATTAATTGCGACAACGGAAGGTTCGTTTATGACAATTCCCTTGCTTTTCACATAAACTAAAGTATTTGATGTTCCCAGGTCAACACCAATATCTTTTGAAAATTTTCCAAAAAAACCATTAAACATAATTATTTAAAAAATTCTTTTTTTAATAAATCAAGTGACTCTTTTTGTGATAAAATTTGATTTGTTTTATCTGTCCTCTTTTTTAGCTCTATTTTATCACCCAATTTATCACTTAAAATAAATCTATAATAAATACCAATTAAATCTGCGTCTTTTAATTTAACTCCCGGATTTTCATTTCTGTCATCATATAATACTTCAATATTGTTTTTTTGTAAAATATTATAAAATTTATCATCTTTATTTGTTCTGAAATCAAGTAAATGAACATTAAATGGTGAAACATTTTTTGGCCACATCAACCCATTTTTATCATTATAAATTTCTGCAATTGTTCCCATAACTCGCCCCGGCCCTATGCCATAGCTTCCCATAAAGACATTTTGTTTTACACCATTTTCATTGGTAAATTGTAGGTCCAGTGCAGTTGAAAATTTATAACCAAGTGTAAAAATATTTCCAACTTCAACGGCGCGTTCCTCGATCAAATCTTTTTTATCTAAATTTAAATTATTTAATACTTCATCATTGTAAACTTCTTTATTTACAGCGAGTTTCCTTTTTTTATCAACATAAATTGTGTCCTCACCATTTTTCGCTAGTGTTTGAAATTCATGTGAATATTTACTAAAAACTCCCCCGGATGCAAAAGTTAAATAAGTTATATCTCCCAATCCACATCTTTCAAAAACATTTATATATGCCTGCTTTGATTTTTCATAAAATATTTCATGTTCTTTTTGATCTCTGCAAAAAGAATACATGTCTTTCATAAGAAACTCTCGGCATCTCATAATTCCGCCCTTTGCGCGAAGTTCGTTTCTAAACTTAGTTTGAATCTGATATGCAAATTTTGGTAAGTCCTTATAGGAACTTATATAATTTTTCATTAAATTTGTAAGTGGTTCTTCGTGAGTGAAGCTAAGTCCTAATTCTGTATTATTTTTCAATTTTGTTCTAAACCAATTATCCACTGATTCATCGCCCCACCTATCTGTTTTTTTCCATAATTCTGGATTTTGCAATGATGTTAAAAACAATTCCTGTCCGCCTATAGCATTCATTTCTTCACGAATTATATCATTTATTTTATTTAGGACCCTAAGTCCAAGTGGCAAATAAACATAGGCACCAGCAAGTTCTTTATAAATAAAACTGGATTTTAAAAGAAATTGAGTGCTTATACTTTTTTCTTCTTTATCAATGCTTCTTAGAGTTTTTGTAAAAAGTTGTGATTGTTTCATTTTTTTATTTTGAATCACGCCCAGTATTTTAAATATTTTTTGACATTACACTTAGCATTCTTTTTATTTCATTTTTCACATTTAAATCATTATAATCTCCGCTATGTGCTGTTTGTCCCTCATATGATGCTTTTTTCTGATCTAAGTGCAAATCAAATTCATAAAAATTATTATTTTTTTCAAAATATAAATGCCACCTCGGATAAAATCCAACATTTGATAATCTTCTTATATAACTATTTTCATATCTTGGATGTAGATGATATCCACATTTCTTCAAAACTACATCAAGATTTTCTTTAAAATCTGCTTGTATTTTAAATTTCATTTATTTATGAAAAACATATTTTAATATATCTTTGTATGTTACTAAAATCATAAGCAGCATCAAAAGTCCAAAACCAACATTATGAAAAATTGCTTCTACTTTCTGATTATTTGGTTTTCTTCTTATTTTTTCAATTAATAGAAATAGCAATCTTCCTCCGTCAAGTGCTGGAAATGGGAATATGTTTATTATTGCTAAATTTATTGATAAAAGTGCCATGAATTGCAATATATAAGAAAATCCCATTGAAACAGCACGCCCCGTAAATACAGCTACACCAATTGGACCTGAAACATCTTTAGCGCCTTCACCACTAAACAATCCCTTTAATAAATTAAAAAATGCATCTCCTATGGCAACTGTTAAATTAAAACCAGCTTTAAATCCATATAAAGGAGCCTTATACCAGGGATAAGAAACAACTCCAGTATCAACCATGGAGATACCTAAAACTTTTTTGTCTGTAATCCCCTCTAAACTTTCTGGCTTTATTTCTACTAACTTATTTTCTTTAGAATCACTAGTTTCAACTTTTATGTTTTTTTCTTGATTTTTGTAAACATAATCAATAGCATCATTCGAATTTATAAACTTATTGTCATCAAAGGAAACTAAATAATCACCAAGTTTTATTCCCGCATTATAGGCTGGAGAATTTGGATACACTTCTATAATTTGTATTTTTCTATCTCTTATTTTCGCATCATTTGGAAGATCCTCTAGTGCAGAGGGTAATCCTATAGCAAAACCAATGCTTAATATAATACAGGCTGAGATAAAATTCATAAAAACACCAGCAAAAAGAACTATAGCTCTCTTCCATGCTGGTTGAGCTATAAAACTATCAGAATCGTTATTATCACCAGACTCACCTTTTATCTTTACAAAACCTCCGATTGGAATCCAATTTACAGAATACATTATTCCTTTTTTCTTTATACCAAAAATTCTTGGGGGAAATCCGAATCCAAACTCC
>JAQVMR010000008.1 GCA_028703545.1 Patescibacteria group bacterium | reverse complement strand
TTTTTTCCTTTTAATTTTTCCCAATAAAATTTTATAATTAAACAAATAAATGATACTAATAAAATTAAAAGAGAGCTAATTATCAAATTCGCCCTTATAAATGTAAAAGTATAAAACATAAAAAAAATAAAGAACAGAAAACAAATAAAATCCATACTTTTAACAATTTCGTTGGAAATTTCCTTGTTCTCATAAATTTTCTTAAAAAAAGAATCAAATAAAATCATAAAGAAATAAACACAAAAAATTAAAACGATAGTTCTTATAACAAAATTATCAGCTACTACAAAAAATGCCCATAAACACAACAAAAAAGCAAGAGTTACGAGCCAATAAGAGAAAATTTCAATATTTTTAATAAATCTATTCTTTATTCTCCAAAAATAAAAAAATATTAAAAATATTGACAATAAAAACCCATATACAAAAAATTTTGGATTATAATAAACAATCTCGAATATTATTCCAAAAAAAATAGCTAAAATAAACCCCAATATTCTTTTATAAAATATCATATTTTATTACTGTATTGACTGTATAATTTTTGATAGTGGATTTGTTAGCCAATCATTCTTTGAAGAAATTTCTTCCAGTCTCTGTTTTGCTGTTTGTTTATCATTTCTATAAATTATAGAATCAAATGCTGTTATTAAATTAATGTGTAAATTCATAAATTCAGAATCGCTTGGAACAATAATATTAGATAATTTATTTCTTGTTTCTTCATAATTGCCTTTAAAATTATTAATAGCCAGTAACACTCCAGATTTATAATTTGCTCTCAATTCTTCCTGAGAAACTTGTTTCATGTACCCATTGTTTTGTTTTTGATTTTTTGGTTTTATAACTCTATTTTGTTTTTCAAAATAAATTACTATTGATATAACTATCAATATTAAAACAATACATACCGTTAAAATTTTTAAAATTAAAAAGATATTTTTTTTCATTTTTGTTTTGCCATCAAGTAATACTTGAATGGGATATTTTAATTTTTATATTTACGAAACAAATGAAGGAGCTTCTATTTGCTCCCAATCATCATTAACTTTTTTGTAGGCCTTCAAAGAATATGTTTTTTCTGTATTAGAATAAATATAATCAACTGATACTCCTGATCCTATCCTATTTGAATAATTTGTGTGTTTGTCAAGAACTAAATCTCTCTCATGAAATTCTACTTTCATTTCTCCGGCTGGACTTTTAAACTCTATTACTTCTAGAATTCCATGATTATCATCATCAGTATTTGTATACTGATTTATAACATCAAAACTATCAAGGATTTTTGCCTTGACATCTTTCCATTTTTCTTGGTTCATAAATATAATTATACAATGTCCAATTTTAAAATTCAAATTTTGACAACTAACTAGTTTTAATTACAGTCCTCTTTTTTCTAATTCTTCAATCAGTTTTTTCTGTTCCTTGTCTAAATATTTTGGAATATCTAGTATAACTTTTACGTGATGATCTCCTCTTCCGCGTGAATTTAATTTTGTAACACCCTTATCGTGCAAAACAAAAACTTTTCCACTAGGAGTAAATTCTGGAATTTTTAATTTCACTTCTCCATCAATTGTATCAACTAAAATTTTATCTCCTTTTATAAGTTGAGAATATTTTAACTTTACGGTTGAGTGTATATCATTTCCTATTCTTTCAAATTTGGAACTTTTAGAAACTCTTACAATTATATATAAATCTCCACCTTGAGATCCTTTTGAACCTGATTCACCTTTCCCAGATAATCTAATTGTTTGGCCATCTGCAATACCTCCTGGAATTTTTACTTTTATTTCTTCACTACCACTTACACTTCCTAAACCATTGCATTTTGAACATGTTTCTTTAAAGGTAACGCCACTTCCATCACAATCAGGACAAGTTGTAACACTTGCAAAATTACCGAAAAATGTCTGTTGTTGAATGGTTACTTTTCCAGAGCCATTACATTTTTTACATTTTTCCTGATTGGTTCCACCTCTTCCATTACATTTATCACAAATAATTTTTTTATTTAATCTTAGATGTTTTTCTACTCCAAATACTGATTCCTCAAAACTAATCTGAATTTCTGTCTGAATATCTCTTCCTCTAGAACTTCTTCTTGAAGAACGTCTTGAGCCACCAAAAAAATCACCAAAAATATCTCCAATATCTCCAAAATCAAACTCAACTCCCCCATTATTAAAACCTCCGAATCCCTGAGAAGAAAAATCCTGCCAATTAAATCCACCACCAAATGGATTGCCTCCACCAGAAAAACCACTAGCAAAATCACTACCAAATTGATCGTATTTTTGTCTTTTTTCTTTATCTTTTAAAACCTGATAAGCTTCATTTATTTCTTTAAATTTTGATTCATCACCGCCAGCTTTATCAGGATGATATTTATGAGCTAATTTAGAAAAAGCTTTTTTAATATCAGATTCAGTAGCATTTTTTTCTACACCTAAAATCTTGTAATAGTCTTTTGACATAATTTAGAAATTCGGGCCTAGAGGCTCGGGATTGGGGTTAATAATTATTTTCTGTCTTCAAAACCAATTGATTTTTCTGGAGCATCTGATTCTTTTATTTCTCCAAAATTTTCTTCATATTTTTTAATACTTTCTGTCATTGCATTTATCATTCTTTTCATGTGTCCTGGAGTTGTAATAATTTTTGCACAAACCCTCCCATTTGGCACAGTAATGTTTAAAAAGTTCATTATAAATTCATCTTTATTGTGCATTATTTGCATTGCATTTGCATATTCTCCGCCAGGAAAATTATCAGCAATTTTTATTTCTACTTGTTTGGTTTCCATATTTTTATATTCAGACCTCAAAGGATCTACGAACCTTCGAGGTCTTCTATAATTATTTATTCTTTTTTAACTTCTTCGTATTCACCCTCAACTGGACCTTCTTGCTTGGGCGTTTCTTGATTTTGTTGAGCTTCATTTGGATTTGCTTGAGCTTGTTCTGGATTTGGATTCTGAGCTTGTGACTGAGCATACATTGCTTTTCCAATTTCTTGAACAACTTCGTTCATTTCTTCTAATTTTTTCTTCATATCATCAAAATTATTTATTTCTCTTGCCTTTTTAAGCTCTTCTAATTTATCAGTTACTTTTTTCTTTGAATCTTCTGGAATTCCATTTGGATATTTTGTTTTATCCTCGGCATCTTTTAATAATCTTTCTGTACTATAAATTACAGTATCAACATTATTTTGCATTTCAATCTCTTCTTTTTTCTTCTTATCTTCTTCGGCGTGTTTTTCTGCTTCTTGTTTCATTTTTTCAATATCATCTTTTGAAAGACCGCTTGATGCAGTAATAGTAATTTTCTGTTCTTTTCCGGTCGCTTTATCAACTGCTTTTACATTTAAAATTCCATTTGCATCAATATCAAAAGAAACTTCAATCTGTGGTATTCCACGAGGTGCTGGTGGAATTCCGTCTAGAATAAATCTTCCCAAAGTTTTATTGTCATGTGCCATTGGTCTCTCACCTTGTAAAATGTGAATTTCTACGGATGTTTGACTATCTGCGGCTGTTGAAAAAATTTGAGATTTTGAACTTGGAATTGTTGTATTTTTCTCTATAAGTGGAGTCATAACACCACCAAGAGTTTCAATTCCAAGTGTTAATGGAGTTATATCAAGTAAAAGAACTTCTTTTCCTCCAATTGAACCTTCAAATTGTCCTGCTTGAACTGCTGCACCAAGAGCCACTACTTCATCAGGATTTACGCTTACATTTGGTTTTTTAGCAAAAAATTCTTCAACTTTTTTCTGAACATAGGGCATTCTTGTCATACCACCGACTAAAATTACCTCATCTATATCAGAAATTTTATAACCAGCATCAGCAATTGCCTTTTTACATGGCTCCATTGTGGAATCAACCAAATCCTTTATTAAATCCTCTAGTTTAGCTCTTGTCATTTTCATTACCAAATGTTTTGGTCCACTTGCGTCTGTAGTAATAAATGGTTGATTTATTTCAGTTTCTTGGGCTGTAGATAGTTCTATTTTTGCTTTTTCGGCCGACTCTTTCAATCTTTGAAGTGCGGTTTTATCATTTGATAAATCAATTCCTTGATCTTTTTTAAATTCTTCAATAATCCAGTTTATAATTCTTTGATCAAAGTCATCTCCACCTAAATGTGTATCACCGTTAGTGGATTTAACTTCAACTGTTGATTGTTTTGATTCTTTATCATGGGAGATATCCAAAACCGAAATATCAAAAGTTCCACCACCCAAATCATAAACAGCAATTTGTTTGTCATCTTCTCTGTCAAATCCATAAGCAAATGCAGCTGCTGTTGGCTCATTTATAATTCTTTTTACTTTTAATCCTGCAATTTCTCCTGCATCTTTTGTTGCTTGACGCTGTGCATCATTAAAATAAGCTGGAACTGTAATTACAGCTTCTTCTACTTTGCCTCCTAATTTTTCTTCAGCATCAGCTTTTAATTTCTGTAAAATCATTGCTGAAATTTCTTGTGGTGTATATTCTTTCCCACTCATTTCAACTTTTACTCCCTCACCTGATTTTACGATTTTATATGGAAGAGTTTTCGTGTCTTCTTGAACCTCTGCATCTGTAAAACTTCTTCCAATTAAACGTTTAATTGAAAACAAAGTATTTTCTGGATTAATTACTGCTTGACGTTTAGCAAGTTGACCAACTAATCTTTCATTTGTCTTTGACATAGCAACCACAGAAGCTGTTGTCCTATTTCCCTCTTTGTTTTCAATAATCTCTGGTTTTCCGCCTTGAATCACAGCCATTGCGCTGTTTGTTGTTCCAAGGTCAATTCCTATTATTTTTGCCATATTATTTTTTACCCCGCCAAAGGCGTGGGTTCCTTTCTTATTTATAATTTAATTTATATTAATTACTTTATCTCTTTTAAAACATCTTCTCCCTGTTTCATAAAATCATACATATATAAAACATCCGAGCTTGTGATTGATTCATTATTATTTTTAAATCTCATTATTTCATCTGCTTCTAAATCAGTTATGACAGCTTGTCCTATCATTCCTGTTGGCATGAAAACTGCTTTCATGGCAACCCCAGTCTCACATTTCTGGCATTTGAAATATGACAAAATATAAGAATCATTTGCCTCAAGTAATTTTACTTTTGAATGATTATAATTTTCTCCGCAAACCGGACATTTTTGTAATAATTTTTTTGATATTAGATTATCCATGTAATTTTGTTATTATTTTAGATTTTTTCTTGAGATTCTGAATCTAGTTCAGAGTGACAAAGGAAAAATTTTTGTTTCTTCTCTACCCACATTGTCATCCTGAATTTAATTCAGGATCTCTTATGAGATTCCGGATCGAGTCCGGAATGACAAATAAAAGCAAGATAATTATTGGAAACAAAAATTTAACATTCTTCTAACAATTTATAATACAAATCTTTCCACTCTGAATTAAAACTATTTATTAAATCTATTTTCCACGATCTTCTCCAATTTTTAAGTTGCTTTTCTCTCTGCAACGCCGACCAAACATCACTTGTATGTTCATAATAAATCAATTTATTTAGATTGTATTTACTAGTAAATCCATGAACAATCTTTTTCTTATGTTCATTAATTCTTCTTAAAAGATCGTTTGTGACTCCAACATACAAAACATTATTTGTTTTATTTGTCAAAATAAAGACATAATAATCTCTCATAAATCGCTTTTAATTTTTTATGGTCCAAAGTCAATGTTTTAAACATTAACCTCAGATATACTGGAATTTCTTTTGAGATTATGAATCTAGTTCAGAATGACAAAAGAAGTATAAATTCCAGTGTGTCTCTTTTGAGATTCCGGATCCTACCCATCGGCAGACAGGCAAGCCTGGAATGACAAAAGAGACCAAATAATCGTTACTTGCTTTTTACATCAATTTTAACTGTTTTTGGTTTAACTTCTTCTCTTTTTGGAATCTTTATTTCTAGTATTCCTTTTTCATATTCTGCCTTAGCTTTATCACCATCAACTGATGTTGGAAGTGCGACTGATCTGCAAAAAGAACCACGTCTTATTTCTTTTTTATAATAATTCTTCTCATCAATTTCTGATTCTTTTTCCATTGATGATTCAACAGTTAATACATCATTTTCAATAGAAACACTTATTTTTTCAGGATCAACTCCTGGTAATGCTACTTTTGCAATCACATTGTCTTTGTCTTGATAAATATCAAGCGATGGGACAAATGTGTTTGGTTTTAACATTGGCATTAGACCCCAATCTTCATCATCTAAGAAGGAGTCAAAAGCCGGATTCCATTTTATTAGTTTCATAGTTTTATTCTCCTTTCTCCGAGCTTAGCTCGGTTTCCGAGTTAGACTCGGTCTCTTGATTCTCTGATTCTAAGTCAGTAGAATCTTTTACTTTATTATTTTTGGAAACTATAACTTTTGCTGGTTGAATTACTTTATCATTTAACTCAAATCCAGGTGTCACTTCTGTAAGTATTTCATTATCATTCAAATCTTCACGCCCTTCAAAATCAACTGCATCGTGACGATTATTATCAAATTGCTCCCCAACTGTTTTTATTTGTTTAATTCCGAATTTCTCAAAAAAATCCATCCATAATTTTTTGATATGCTCTAGACCAACAAACCAACCTTCGTGTCTATTTTCTTCCTTTACATGAGCTAAAGCTGAATTAAAATATGAAAAAAGTGGCAAAAGTTCTAAAAGCATATCGGCATTTCCAAACTCGATTACTTCTTTTATTCTTTTTTCTGTTTGTTTTTTATAATTTTCAAAATCAGCTTGCGCATGCTTCCAGCCATTTAAATATTCTTCTCGTTCTTTCTGTAATCGCTCTATATCTATTGTATATTCGTGTTTTGTGTTTTTTTTGTCTTTCATATTGTTAACTTTCAGCGTTCAGCTTTCAGCGTTCAGCAATTAGAATTTCCTAAAAGCTGATGGCTGATAACTAATAGCTATTTGATCTTATCTTTGAAATAATTTATTAATGCTAAATTTTGCTTGTAATCCATTCTTTCGGGACCAATTATCGCTATAACACCATTAGAAAATCTAGATTTTATTGTTGATAAATTTTCACTGAAAGAACCTTCTATTCCGATTGAAATTTCTATTGCCTTTACATTTTCAAATAATCTTTCACAAATTGATTCTAAATTATCAAAAACTAAACTTAAATTTTTTAGCTTTTCAATTTCATAAAACTCTGGTTGTGATAATACGTTTGAAAATCCTGTAATATAATAATTATGTGGTGAAAAACAAAGCAAAACTGCGTTCTTAGATATTTCAGCAAAAAATTTTGCTAAAAATTTTGATTTCTGATTAATATCGCTTATTTTTGAAATTTTTAAAAGTGTCTCTAATTTTGACTCAATTTTTTTTGAAAGTTTTTGCTCATGAGACAAATCATCAACATACAATCTATAAGCTGAATTTGTAGGAATTCTACCGGCTGAAGTATATGGCTGATATAAGTATCCAGCTTCATCAAGCTCAAGCATTATATTTCTTACAGTTGCCGAGCAACAATCTAAATTTTTTTTATTAACTAAATATTCTGAGGCAACTGGATTTTTTGACTCAATATATTCTTCGATTATTGCATATAATATTTTTTTATATTTTTTGTCTAATTCTTTTTTCATAAAAAAATATGCTATTCTTTGTTAGCAGTCCTTCATTGAGAGTGCTAATTTCAGTATAGCATATTTTAAAATCGTGTCAAATACTTTTATTACTAATTACAAGATCCGGCTAGAGTTGTTGTTTCAGATGACAATGTATTTTCACAACCAGCTAAGCCACTATTATATTTACAAAAATTTGATTTAACTGTTTCAGAATCAATTCCTGAAAATTCATATCTATTATTTGCCATCCATGTTGGAGAAGCACCAATCTGGAGCTCATTTGCTAATTTAATATTTTCACTTAAAAGCTGTTTCCCTTCATCGTCATTAAAACATGTTTTAATTTTTGGAAAATCTTTTGCACATGTTTCCCATTTATAGGCAGAAGAATTACTTTGCATTTCTTTATTTATGCACCAAATATAATCCATATATTTATAATTTTCTGGGTAATACTTAATCGCACACAATTCTCTAATATTTTCATCAACTTCTGGCTGTCCGTGTAATGATTCAAATGTTCCATCTTGATTTTGATTTGCTATATAATAGATATTAAATTTAATTTTGTCTTTAAAATTATTTAAAATTTCTTTCATTGCATCAAGTGCTTGCGTGCCATAAGGGCATTGACTCATCACAAAAAGATCTAAAGTATTGTCTTTATTTTCTCTACATGTTTTAGATGTAGAACAATCTGAATCATCACAATCTATTTTTCCATTTCCAGTATCATCTTTTTGATTGTCACAAATTTCTTTTGTTGGATCAAAATTAGCACCTAAACTTGTTGGTAACATCTGCAACAATTCAGCGTTAACAGTATTTGGTGTTAAATAAGGTTTTAGATTTTCATATTGTGTTGCGTGTTGAACATCAGATTTTATTACACTGGTAAATAAAATTGATGGTAAAAGGGTTAATTTATGTTGTTTATAAAATTTTTCTCCATCTGACTTTGAATAATCGTATTCTTTAAATTCAATTCCCATAAACATTTGTTGTAATTGTGGTTTTATATAACCATCTAGCGCATCGTTGCAATCTTTACATCTTGAATCTGATACTATATATGCGATTAATTTTGTTTGATCAATACTTACTGATGAACCGCCAATTTTGTCTTTGTAATTGATTAAAAGTGCAACCGTTAAAGCCACAACTATAACAGCTAAAACAGCTATAATTATGTTCTTTTTCATAATTTTCTTTTTAAATGTTAATTTTTAGATTTAACTCATAATATATTACTACAAAATTAAAAAAAAACCAAATGGACTTTTGATTTTTTCACCCATTTAAATTCTCAATTATTTAATCCAATCTTTGTCTTGTCTTACAAGTAACTTACTAGCCAATCCGGGACTTTTCATAATAGCACGCACAATAAATTCCATTCTTGCTCCCTGAGAACCCTTTACCAATATTAAACTATCTTGTTCTAAGATTGACTTCAAATACTTTATTAAATCATCTTTTGTTTCAAAATGGTATGAGTTTTTAAATAAATTTTTTTGTAAATAATTAAAAATATATTTTGTACAATCTCCTATGGTCAAAACATAATCAATATCATTTTTATCAAAAATATATTTTCCCATTTCCTCGTGTAATTGCTCGCTTTCTTCTCCCAACTCCAACATATCTCCCAAAACAACTATTTTTTTTCCTGTAATTATATTTTTCATATCAGACAAAAGATCAATTGCTACTTTTAGGGCATCAGGATTGGAATTGTAGGTGTCATCAATTACATAAGAATCTTTTATTCCATTTATAAGTCTTGTTCTTCCGTGCGGAGAAATATAATGTTTAGCAAAAATAGAAATTTCGACCAAATTCATTCCATAAATAAGTCCAATAGTTGTTGCAGTCAAAAATGCATAAACCTGTGCTAGACCAAGGGAGTCTGGAATAAAAACAGGAACAACATTTCCCTTGTATCTTATTTTAAAATTCATACCCAAAACTCCTTCTTTTTTTACAATTTGCAAATCTGTTGCCCACACATCTGATTCATTTTTTATACCAAATGTAATATTTTTACATTTTAATTCATTTTTAAGCGGTGCAATTCTTTCATCATCATTATTTAAAACAGCATAAGAATCTTTTGACATTTTATTAAAAATTTTTCTTTTTTCATCTAAAACCCCCTCTATTGATTTAAAAAATTCAACATGAACTTTTGAAATTCTAGTTAACACACCAATATTAACTGCAGTAAAATCTACAAGATACTCAATATCTCCTGGATGATCGGCACCCATTTCAATAATTAATTTTGTTGGATATTTTCTGTCTCTAAAAATTAAAAGACTTGCTGCTTTTATAAAAACTAAAATCCACCCAAAAAAAGATTTGTTAGGTGACTTTGTAAAACCAATAATTGTAAGCGGAACTCCAATTTCATTATTTAAATTACCACTAGTTCTTCTTACTTTAAATTTTTTTGATAAAATCTGACCTATTGCTTCTTTTGCGGAAGTTTTTCCAACAGATCCAGTAATAGCAATAATTTCCGGTTTATATTTTTTTAAAATCAGTTTACTTAAAATTCTCAAAATATGTTTTAAAATTTTTAACATTTTATCTTTCTGGGGCTAATTTATAATAATCAATAATAAATTCAGCAATTTTTTTAAATGTCCTGGCTGATGTTGACTCAGCCCATTCTCTCTGGGGAGAATCATATTTTACAATAATTGTAAATCTTGGATCTCGTGATGGACCATATCCAGCAAAAGTGTGTATTGTTCTGTTTTTTAAATAAACACCTCCTTCTGCAACCTGAGCTGTTCCGGTTTTACCGGCCACATAATAATTATCAATTTTTGCTGGTTTACTGTGACCATTTTCTACCACTGATACTAGCATAGCTGAAATTTTCTTTGAAGTACTCTCAGAAATTACTTTTTTTTGCATAAGTGTTGGTGTTTCTTCCTGAGTTCCATCAAAATACACAATTCTTTTTATTAATCTAGGTTTATATAAATATCCACCATTTGCTAAACTAGAATATGCCATTGCTAATTGAATTGGCGTTGCTGTAATTCCCTGACCAAAAGAAGCGGTTGTTAAAAATATTTTTCCTTTTTTGTCTAAATTTGAAAAGTTTCCAGCAACTTCAGTATTTAGCTCTATTCCAGTCTTTTTTCCAAATCCAAAATTCTTAGAATAATTTAAAAATCTTTCTCTTCCAACCAAATCACCGACAAATGCAGATCCTGTATTTAATGATTTATCTAAAACCTCTATCATTGTCTGAACGCCATTAGACTTTCCATCAGAATTTTTAATTGTATAACCATCAACCTTTAAAGCCCCTGTATCAGTATATTTGCTTTCTGGTTCAACGAGTCCTAAGTCAAGTCCCATAGACATTGTAATGGCTTTAAATACTGATCCAGGTTCATATGCGGTAAATATTATATCATTCACATATGACTTTGGATCTGATTTTGCATAATTATTTGGATCAAATCCCGGATAATTACACATTGCTAATACATCACCATTTTTAGGATTAACCACTATCACACTTCCAGATACAGCCGAAAATTCTTTTACACCTTCTTTTATTACCCCACAAGAAAAATGTTGTATAGATTGATCAATGGTTAAATACAAATCACTCCCATCCTTTACATCTCTCATCTCTAGATCACCAATTGTTATAAAATTTCCGTAAGCATCTTTTTCACCCTTTAAAGTTGCCCCACTCCCTCTTAATATATCTTCCCAATATCCCTCAAGTCCATAATTTCCAACTAATTTATCGTTTCTGTAACCCACAAAACCAGTTAATTGACCGCCCAGCTCTCCGTCTGGATAGAATCTATATGTTTCTTTTATAAAATCAAGTCCATTAATATTTAAATTTTTTACTTTTTCAATTTCAATATCTGTCAACTTACTTTTAATTGGTTCATAAATATCATCTTTTTTTGACAATCTTTGAAAAATTATATCTCTTTCTAGATTCAATATTTCTGATAAAGTCTCACTTGTTGATGAAGCATCTTGTATTAATTTAGGAACCGCATACAAAAGCAAATAAGTTTTATTCATGGCTAGGGGATATTTTGTTTGATTTTCACTTGTTAAAAATATCTCTCCCCTTTTTGCCTGCAATCCTTGAGTAAATTCATGTTGTGCTTTTGCTTTTTCTAAAAAATTATTTTTTTCTATTATCTGTAAATAAAAAAGTCGCGCTATTATAATTGCAAATAAAATTGCTGATATTATCAGAAGAAATTGTGGACGATTCATATTATCAGCGTCTACAATTTTAGCGCGATTTAAATAATTCATAATAATTAATAACTACTTTAAAGAAAGTGAGCTAGCCTCAAGTTTAATATAATCAAATCCAGCAGACGCCACCATTCCTAAATCTTTTTCGGATTTTAGTTTAATCTTATCAATTGATTGCAATTCAGCTGATTTTAAATTTAAATCTTTATTTTCACTTTTCAATTCTGTAAGCTCTGAACTTAATTTTCCAAGCACAAATCCCTCTGAAGCTGCTCCTGTAAATTGAATAAAATGTACGAACACGAATGAAATGATTGACAGTGTTAAAAATAAATTTGAATAAAAAATAATTTTATTAATATTTGCTGTTTTGCTTCGGGTATAGCCCAAAGATTTTTTGATTTTTATTTTTGTCATATATATTATAATTTTTCAATTATTCTTAATTTTGCACTTCTAGAAGCGGCGTTTTCTCTAATTTCTTTTTCACTTGGAATTATTACTTTATTATTTATAATTTTTATTCTTGCCCTATGATCACAAACACATTTTGGAAAATTTTTTGGACATATACAATCACAAGCCTCGTCTTTAAAAATTTGTTTAACAATCCTATCTTCGAGCGAATGAAATGTGATAACAGTTAATCTTCCACCCGTTTCTAAAATGTCAATCGCATCTCTTAGAAAACTTTTTATATTGTCAAACTCTTTATTTATATAAATTCTAAGTGCCTGAAAAACTTTTGTTGCTGGATGAATTTTTGATTTTTGTCTATAAAATTTTTTATAAACTCTTTCTATAATTTCAGCTAATTCTTTACTCGTTTTTATTGTTGAATTATTCCTATGGTTTACTATTTCTTTTGCAATTTGTGAGCTCAATTTTTCTTCACCAAACTCTTTAAAAATTTTCTCTAATTTTTCCTGCGCATATGAATTTATAATTTCCTGAGCATCTTCTCCATCGCTATTTTCATCAAATTTCATGGAAAATTTATCATTTAGAAAGGAAAATCCGCGATTTGTATCTTGCAACTGATATAGTGACAAACCAAGATCAAGTAATACACCATGAATCTGTATATTTGGATACTGTTCATGAATTATTTTTTTTAAATTTTTATAATTTTCTTTTATTAAAATCGCACGGCTCTCAAACTTATTCAATTTATTTCTTGCTAACTTTATGGCATTATCATCTAAATCTACTCCTATCAAAATTCCATTTGGAGAAATTTTTTCTAAAATTTTTTCCGAATGACCTCCGCCACCCAAAGTTGCATCAATAACATTATAATTTTCCTTTAAATTTAATCCTTTTATAACTTCATCTAATAAAACTGGAATATGATTTTTCATAATTTTATATTCCAAGATCACCTAATTCATTTGCTATATTTGTTGATTCTTTTTCAATTGAATTTCTATAAACATTCCACAAATTTTCATCCCAAATTTCTAATCTATTATAAACACCAGCCACAACTGTTTTCTTTTTTAAACTTGAATACTCTCTTAAGTATTCTGGTAAAATTATTCTTCCCTGAGAATCTAATTTCACATCCATGGCTCCTGCAAGCATTAGTCTTGCAAAGGCACGAGACTTTGATTGTGAAATTGGCAATTTAGATAATTTTTCAGCTAACTCATTCCATGCTTTTTTTGTAAAAACAAAAAGGCAATTGTCTAATCCTTTTGTGACAACCGCGCCTGGTTTAAAATCAGTTCTAAATTTTACAGGAACTGCTAATCTTCCCTTTTCATCAATTGTATGATTATATTCACCTATAAACATTGATTTATATGATAAAAGTTAGTAATAATGATTACTTATTAGTAAATTGTCCGTAAAAGACGGAAAGTGCATAACTCTGAGTTATCCCCACAGTTATCCACAATTCACCACCACACTTTTATTATACTCCACACAAGACCTATATTCAACCACATAAACTGTGGATAACTTCAATCAATTTTTCAATTCACCACAACCTCGCAGGTTGACCACCTCGCAGGTCTGCCCGCCAGTAGGCAAATTGGTAAGTTTTAAAAACAATGCTAAAATACATTTATCATGCGAATAAATAAATTTTTATCACAATCAGGGTTGGGATCCAGAAGAAAAGTAGAAGAACTTATTAAAAATGGTTTAATTTTTGTAAATGGAAAAATTTGTAATAATTTATCTAAACAAATTTTTGAAAAAGATATTGTAAAATTCCAAAACAAAGAGTTAAAAATTGAAAATGAAAAGACAACAATCATGTTAAATAAACCAATTGGATATTTAGTTACAAAACATGATGATCGTGGAAGAAAAACTATCTATAGTTTACTGCCAGAAATATACAAAAATTTAAATTATATTGGGAGGCTTGATTATAATTCAAGTGGACTTTTAATTCTTACAAATGACGGGGATTTAAATCAAAAAATTACAAAACCCCTTAATAAAATTCCGAAAACTTATAAAGTTATAACTAATAGAAATTTAACAAAGAAAGAATTTAAAAAACTTGAGTCTGGAATAATCATAGAAGGCCACAAAACACTTCCAGCTACGATTTCGAATATAAATGATGATAAATTCACAATTACAATTTATGAGGGTAAAAAACGCCAAATTAGACTTATGGTGGCCTCTGTAGGGGCAAAAGTCATAGAATTAAAAAGGATACAGATTGGGGAATTGGAGCTTGGAAAATTAGATATTGGTAAATATGAATTATTAAATAAAAAACAAGTATCCCTATTGACAAAATATAAATAATTTCCTAATATATACAAAATATAAAATTCAAATTGACTGGGAGGAATTGTGAAACAACAAACATCTGCAGTAGAGCAACTAATCAAAGAACGTTGCGTTACCATCTTAAAACCCGGAGTAAGCAAGCCAGATATTGTATGCTATTTTATAAACTTTGAATTCAGACCAAATGGATCTCCAAATGGTCTATTTCAAAAATTTATATTTACAGAGGGGTTGCTAAGGGAATTCTACCCCCACATAGTTAATAAACCATACTGGCCTGAATTCCTTGACTTCATGACAAGTGAAGAATGCTTGATTGGTATTTTCCAAGGGTTTGGCGTCGTAAAATCAGTTCTTGAATTTGTGGGTGAAAAAACCGATCCACAAAAAAATCCCCCACACACAATAAGGGGAAAATTTGGGATAAATGTTCAGAGCAATGCTGTGCATTGTTCAAGAACGCCCGAGGATGCGGAAAGAGAACTTCAAGTTCTCAGAAAGCATGGAATCATAGTTTAAATTAAAAAAGAGGTGGACTGTTGTCCCCTCTTTATTTTTTTTGTGTTATGTTTGCTTCTTTGTAATAAAATGGTTTTACAAATTCATATTCTGCTTTTAAATTTGAGAGTTTTAATATATCTTCTTTATTTATAATTTCTTTTTGAGAAACACCAGCAACTGGGACTTTTAAAGAATATAAAAGTGTGTTTGCGAGAATAACCCCAAGTCTAACTGAGGTAAATGAACCAGGTCCTGTATTTACAATAATACGCTTAAGATTTTTCAATTTTAACTTTTTTACTTTTAAAAAATTGTCTAGGAGTTTTAATAAATTTTCAGATTGTTTTGTCTCTACTTTTTTATTTAATAAAAAAATTTCTTGCTTCTTGATAAGAGCAAGTTTTATGAATTCTCTTTTTGTTGTATCAATATATAAGATCATTCTAATTCTTTTGAAATTTTATCTATAATTACAATCTTTTTATTTTTTAAAATATTATATAAAAATCTATCTGTCATACCACGTCTATATTCAAATTCTTTCTGATCCATAAGTGTATAGTTTAAATCAACCATAAATTCATTAGACATTTGATTTACAATTTTTTCTATTGTCAACCTAGGAATCTTACCAACAATTAAAAGATCTGTAAGTGTTTCATCTTTTAAATCAACAAAATATCCTGTTAATACTAAATATTTTGCACCAGTTAAATATTTTAATTTTCTCACATATTCCTTTTCAAGAAGAATTCTTGCTTTTATTATAATATTTCGAAGTTCTTCAAAAAGAAAAAAATTTTTATTTATAAAAAAATATTTTTTATTATTTATTTCCTCAAATTTTAAAAGTCCAATTTTTTCAAGATTTTCAAGTTCTCTTCTTACTGAATTTATTCTCTCGTTTAACTCTCTTGTAATTTCCCTCACAAAAAATTTAGAATCTTGTTTAGCGAAAAACAGTCTTAAAATTTTTACTCTTGTTTTTGAACCAAATAACTGATCTAACATAATTGGATTTGGAATTATTAATTATGTTCGCCTCGCTGAAGCCTTGGTGAAATGGGAATGATTAATAATTCAAAATTCTTCATTCCCAAATTTATGTATTTATAGTATAATATTTTTATACAATATACAAGAATATTATGAAATACATATTAAAAACGAGTAAGCTATCTTTAAATCCAAATAATAATCAAAATAAATCAATAATTTATACTGGCTCTCCAAATAAAGATCAAAAAGACAAAGGGAAACTCATTGTAATGCTTGATTTTCCAGACAAAACAGAAAATACTAAAGAATTGGGAAATTTATTGGTTCAAAAAATTCATAAATTATACTATGAATCAAGTCTAATTGACCAAGAATCAATTTTAGAAGAAATAATTAAGGGAAGCAATGAAAACCTTCCCCTTCTAACGGAAATAGATAAAGATTGGCTCAAAAAATTTAACGCTTTAATAGCTATAATTTATAGACAAAATGTTTACTTTTCTCCGGTGGGAAATATTTCTGCATGGGTAAATTCTCAAAAAGGAAAAATAATAAATATTTTTGATTATGTTAACTCTGATATAGAAAAAGCTACAGTTGATAACATATTTACAAATATATTGAGTGGAAATTTAGACCCAGGACAATCTCTCATTTTTACTACAAATACTATTTTTGACTATATTTCAGAAAATAAAATCGACACAATAATGAAAGAAAACGATCCCCAAGGTATTGCAATAAAATTAAAAGAATTATTATTTCAAATAAAAGATAAAAGTTTCTGTCTTGCGAGTATAAAACTTTCTCCATATGAAGAAAGTGATAAGCATCAAGAAAGTACAAGGGAGAAAATTTTAGTATCTGAATCAGCAAAAGAATCAATAGACAATTTACTTAATATTCAACAAAAAACAAAAGATATATTAACTAAGGGTAAAACAAAAACAGAAGAAAGTGAAACCCAAGAAAAAACAGCAAAAGAATTGAGGTCAAAAAAATTGAATCAAAAATCATTTGATGATTTATTGGAAGAAAGTGTCCAAGAATATGAAGAAGCTATTATCTCGCAAGATATAAAAGAAAAACTTCAAGAAGAAATATCAATAAATCCTAATGAAAATTTATATTCAAGAAAAAAACAAAAACCACAAAACAAGATAGATATCCTTAAAATATTAAATAATATTCTAAAAATTATAGTTTCTCCATTTATAAAAATTCTAAACGCGATTTCTAAAATAAAATTACTACGGAAAAATAAGGATAAAAATATGCTGATATCAAGAAAACAAGAGGGTCCGATAAGCGTATTTAAATCTCCCAAAAAGAAAAATAAATTAATTCTAATTTTAGCAATAATAATACTTGTGGTATTTATAATAAGTTTAATATTAACAAATAAAAAACGTGAGTCTGTCCTTGAGAATGAAAAATACAATAAAATATTATCTGAAATAAACGATAAGAAAATGGAATACGATCTAGCAAATATCTATAAAGATGAAAACCAGGCAAAAGAAAAACTCAAAGAAATATCAGATCTTGTTAATTCCCTACCACAAAAAACAAAAAAACAACAAGAACAATATAGTAATATATTAAACAGCGTAATAGAAATTTTAAATAAAGTCAGGAAAATGGAAACAATTACTAATCCAGAGATTCTAGCGGAATTAAATTTCAATGCAAATAAAATTATAAAACAAGGCGATCAATTAATAGTCCTGGGGTCAAATTCATCTGAGATATCAAAAATAGACACAAACTCAAAATCACAAACAAACATTGGTAGGGATTCTTCATACACAAACATAAACACTTTTGCAAAAAACGGAGATTATATTATAGGACTTGATATAAAAGATTTGATAAAAATCAATTCAACAAATTCTGAAATAACAAAAGAATCAATCACGTATCATCCAAATTATAAATCTAGTAATGATGCTGAATTTTATGCTGAAAATTTATATATTTTAGACTCTCAATCAAATCAAATTTATAAACACCTTGGAAATAATGGGAAATTGGGCAAGGGAGATACGTGGATAAAAGATGCTAGTTCTGTATCAAACTCAAACTGCATAACAATTGATACAAATATTTATATAGGAAATAATGATGGTTCAATACTAAAAATGTATTCTGGTAAAAAACTTCCATTTGAACTAAAGGATGTTGATCCAAAAATTTCAAAGATTGATAAAATTTATACAGATAAAACAATAAAGGAGATATATCTATTAGAGTCTCAGAGTAGAAGAATTATTATAATTGACAAAGATGGAAATTTATTAAAACAATATTATTTACCAACACTAAAAGAAATTGATAACTTTTCTATTGATGGAGCTACAAAAAAATTATATATATTATCAGATAGTAAAATAATTACTATAAATATTTCTTTATAAAACAAACATAATAAAAAATACAGAATATTAGTAATTCTGTATTTTTATATTCTCTATTTAATAATGAGAAATTATTTGAGTGTTACTTTTCCGCCAGCTTCTTCAATTTTCTTTTTTGCTTCTTCTGCTTTTGCTTTATCGGCACCTTCAATTACCATTTTTGGGGCTTGATCTGCAATATCTTTTGCTTCTTTAAGTCCAAGTTGTGTAATTTCTCTAATGGCCTTTATAACATTAATTTTGTTTGCACCTGTATCTGTTAATTCAACATCGAATGATGTTTTTTCTTCTACTGCCTCTGCTGGAGTAGCTCCTGGCATTGCGCCCATCATTACTGGGGCAGCACTACTTACTCCGAATTTTTCTTCCAAAATTTTTACAAGTTCTGAAAGATCTAATACGGACATTTTTTCAATTTCTTCTACAATTCCTTTAAATTTTGCTGGAATTGTAATTTCTTTTTTTTCTTCTGACATATTGTTATAACTTTCAGCTTTCAGCAATCAGCTTTAAGGACCTTTAGCTGTAAGCTTTTATTATTAATTAATTATTTAGTTTCTTTTATTGCATTTAAAACATTTAGAAATCCTCTCATATTTCCAGATAAAACATTTACGAAACCAGTAATTGGATTTTTCATAGTTGCTAGTAATTTTGCAAGTAACTCTTCTTTTGATAAAAGTTTTGATAATTCTATTACCTGTTCGCGAGTCAAAAATTTTCCCTCAAGCCAAGCTCCGTGAATTTGAAGTCCATCATTTACTTTTGCAAATTTTGCTAAAATTTTTGTGGCAATAATCTCATCCTGACTATATGCAAGAGATAAATTTCCTTTAAATGATTCTAAAATTTTATCATCTACGTCATCTCCTTTTGCTAATTTAAGAATTGTTTTTTTAATAACTTTGTAAAAAACATCATTTTTTCTAAGCTCATCTCTTAATTCTTCTAATTTCTTTACAGAGAGATTGTTGTAAGAAGTCATAACAACAAGTTTTGAATCATGAATATTGTCTTGTGTCTGTTTTAATGCTTCTTGTTTTTGTAATTTTGTCTTTGGCATATATTTAGCTATTAGCTGTTAGCAGTTAGCTCTTAGCAATTTATTGTTATATTAATTAAAAAAATCTGTGTTTCCACAGAAATAATAGCCTAAAAGCTTTTTTATCCTCGGCGAGTAATTAAGCCCTAGGTTTTCTAGGAGCACTCGCTGTCTGTGGAATATGTTAAAAGTATAGCAAATAAGAAAAATTTGTCAATGGCTTAAAGATGTTAAATTATTTTTTATGTAATTTTGATTCTTATATAATCATTTTATCACTTTTAATATAAAAAACATAAAAAATATTTTATACAAAATGTCATATATATCTATTTTATTTGTCCTGCTAGGCATTCGCTTCTATAAAAAGCCCACTCTTCACAACTTGAACCGTCATCAAAAACACAATATCCTATTGTTCCACCGCTGTCATCTATCCTCATTTCTGATTTTCCGCCCTGCTCCACACAATAAACTGAAGCTGGATTTTCAATTTGCATATTATCGCCCGCTAATGTTTCATTTAATTCTTGTTTTATAGGATCAGAATTTTCTAAATTGACTTGTGGTGTGTTTTGTTTTTTTGCATACATATCACTCAAAACAAAACCCAATATTATAAGAATTAAAACAATAAAAAATATAATCATCTTCTTCATTGTTATTATATTAATTATTAATTAATAAATCTAAAATTCCATTTTCTTTAAATTTTTCTTCTATTTCTATTCTTTTCAATTCATTACAATTGTGGACAATTTCGTTATTGTTCTTTTCTGTTATACCAACTCTTATTCCATATTTTTTATCATAAAAAATATTTATTATCATTTTACTATCCTCTGATATAGGAAAACCCAAACAACCCCATTCTTTAAGTGAGTATTTACTAATTCTTTTTTGTTCAATAGTAAATCCGACTAATTCCAATGAACTAGCTATCAATTTTAATTTTTCAAAAGCCCTTTCTAAATCATTATCGGTCTCAAAATTTTCAATTATTTCTTTTGTCATATTTATTACAATAATTTATATTTTTTTATAATATCTACGTGATATTTAAGTGTATTTTTTGGAAACCTATCAAATACAGAAACATTGTCAGCATATTGATCTAATACAAAATTTAATTTTTTATTTTTCGGTCTCACAAAAAAAACTATGCTAATAACTTGCTTAGAATAATTTTTTAATTTTGGTTCAGCAACTTCAAGCATTTTTTCTATAACAATATCAATCCCCAGCTCTAACTTTATAATTCTTTTAATTGCATTTATAAGAGTTTCTCCTTTTAACACAGTCCCTCCGGGCATATGCCATGTACCTTTTGCAGGTTCGATATTTCTTTTTGTAAGAACTATACCTTTTTCTGTTTTTATAACCGCCTCAACGCAAAGTCTTGGAACCCTATTATAGATATATTCAAATTCTTTTTTTGATAAATATTTTACTTTCATTTTATTAATTGTTTTATTTTGTTTAATGTTTCTTTTGACTTCTCATTTAACAAATATGGAACAATTTGTTTTTTAAAATCTTCATCTGGTTTTAATAAATTATCAATATTTATCCACATTAATCCACTTAATTCTTCATTGGCAATTTTTATTGTATCATATTTATTTTTATATTTATATGCATAAATTGTTTCAAAATGATTGTTCTCTTCATTTTTAATAAGTGCTTTATCTAAAAATATTAATTCATTTTCTAATATTTTTATTCCAACTTCTTCGTTTGCTTCTCTTATTGCTGAATTTAAATAGTTTTCTCCACTATTAACATGCCCACCCAAAGAATAAAACCATAATCCTGGATATTGTTCTTTCGCATCAGATCTTTTTTGTAAAACTACTTCTCCTGCATCATTAAAAACCCACACATAAATTTCTCTGTGTATTAATTTTAATTTATGAACATTTTCTCTCGTATCGGTTCCTATTATTTCATCCTGTTTATTTACAATGTCTAAAATTTCATTCATATTTTTATTTTAAAAACTTATTTACACTCTCAAGAATCGCATCAAACATTTTTTCATGTCCAATAGAATTTGGATGAAGTCCATCATCTAAATCTTCATTATTTAATAATTTCTTTATTTCAATATATTGTAAACTATTTTTCTCACAAATATTTTTAATTGCATTATCAAATTGTTCTATTACTTCATTATCATAAACTTTTTTCTTAGAAAAATCTATTAATACTGTTTTCTTTTCATCAACCTTCGTTAGACCAATAAAAATTATTTTATCTGTAATTTTTTTGGAAATTTTTATTAATCTTAGTATATTTTTATCAAATTTTTGTAAATATTTATTAATATTATCTTTATTTTCTACATAACTAGAATCATTTATTCCGATAGCAAAAATTATTATATTAGCGCTTCTTATAATTGCCTCGCTTTTTAATCTTTTTAATAAATTGTCTGTAATATCTCCGGGTATTCCTAAATTATAAATATTTACATCATATTTTTCTGTACAATAAGTCTTTAATCTTTCAACCCAGCCACCTTTTTCAAAATCACTTGCTCCCCAGGTTATGCTGTCGCCAAAAATACAAATATTTATATTCATAAAATTATTTATTAAAAATATATTTCTCAAAAAAACTTTTTGTAGCTGGCCAGATATTAATATTATTCATCTCACTTTGTGTAAAAAATCTCGCATCACTAATTTCATTTTCATCAATTTTAAAATCATAAGAGTCAACTTCACATTTAAACCAATATGTAATCTGATCTTTAACGTCAGAATCAGTTTCTATGATAAATTCTTGAAAAATCACATTAACCCCTAATTCTTCATAAATCTCTCTAATGAGTGCCGTTTCTGGCTCTTCATTGGCCTCTGTGTGACCACCTGGTGGATAATAATAACCAAAATACCTTCCAAAATCGTGTTTAGAACTAACAAGTAAATATTCACAAACATTATCCATATTTTTTCTTTCAATTATTCCTACGGCAACTTTTGTCATTTTGTTATGTTATAAAAATTTTTACTTTTCTATCATCCTGAACTTGATTCAGAATCTTGATGTTTTAAATTCTCTCATTGGGATTCTGAATTAAATTCAGAATGACAGCGGAGGGATAATTTACAAAAATTTTCAATTTATTTTTACTTCCTATTATTAAATAAATCATTTTATTTAATCTTTACAGAACTATTTAAAATAGCTTTAATTTCCTCACTTATTAAATTATTATCTAAAATTCTTTTTAAAGCATTTATTTGTTTCGGTAAAATTGATTGGCCACATAATTCCTCTACTCTATCGGCTACTGCTGATATATCATCAAAAGATATAACCATATTTTCTAAACCAACTTTTTTAAATATTTCTGCACAGCCCATTTTATCGCTAACTAAAACTGGAATTCCTAAACAAGCTGCCTCTACAGGAACATTGCCAAAAGTTTCAAAAATCGAGGGACACACAATTAAACCCTGAGATAAATAAAAATTTTTTAAACCCTCTGGTGTCATTGGCGGCAAAAAATCTATTGTTTTTGGCATACTTTTTAAATTAGCATTTTGATTAGTAACAAAAGAAGCTGTGTGATTCCATTTTCGTTTTTTAAGTTCCCTATGTAATTCAAAAAATTTATCAAAATTTTTAACAGCAGTATATCTTCCAACCGCAGCCATTCTACGCTCTATTGAAAAATCGACAACACTAGGATTGGTAAATATATTAGAAACTGGATTGGGAATAATATAAGCATTTTTAATTTTCTTTTTTATTACCAAATCCTCTACTGTTGTTTTACATAAATTAGATGGGAAAATTATTTTTACCGCATTTTTAATCATTGATTTTTCCATAGATAAAAAAATCTTTTTTGAATGTTTTGGAAAATGTTCTGTTTCTTTGAGTAAAACACCGGAATACCATAATACAATAGGGATCTTCTCTTTTTTTGCTGCAATAGACATTATCCAAGGAAAATAATATGTTCCACTAAGTAATATTATATCTGGCTTAAATTCTTTAAAAATATTTCTTAAAACTTTAATTGGTTCTCTGTAAAAATATTCAAGCCCTTTTATATTTTTACTTTGTTTTATTAATTTTTTAAAATTCAAATGATGAATATTAATTATGTGATGATCGAATATCTCTGGAGAAAAATGTCTAAATAAAACGGGGCTCTTCATATACATTTTATTCGTAAGCTCAATTCCCAAAAACTCATTATCAAGTTTATATAAATATCCCAAAAGATTCATATTGGAAGCAATAATACCTCCGACATTGTCTCTTGTTAAGTTAATTGCAATTTTCATAATTTAAAATATTTATTTATTAAATTAATTTTTTTATTTTTGTTTTATTTAATTTATTTTGCTTAAATCTCCATTTAAAATAATTGGTTGCATTGCTTTTATTTCATCAGTATAAATCATTTCTGGAATGTCATTTAATAAATATATTTTTTTGTTTAAAATATGAGCAAAACCAATTTCTAAAAAAACAGCACCGCCAATATAATTTTTGATTAATTTTTTGTCATAATTTGCAACTAAAACACAATCACAATCTTTTATAATATTAAAATATCTTTTTATTGCATCATTTTCAATTGCCAATTGAGAAAAACTTCCATTTTCTTTTTTTAATTTTATTTCATCAAGTGTAAATTCTTCATTTAAAATTCTCTGAGCTGTTGGTGGAATATTTACTTCAAAACCAAAATTTTCAAGTTTCTTCCTTATCTCGTCCATTTCATAAGTGAAGTCCAAACTTCCACAAATTGTTAGTTTCAATCCGTTATATATCATAATTTCATTATTATTTAATTAAATATATTCAAACTTGCTAAACTTAATCTTTGATACTTATCAAAATTATCTAACTGATTTCATTGCTTTTTTTATTAATTTCTTTTTTAATTTTGTCTGCTAAAATCTGACTATAACTCAAATTTTTACCGTCTATAATCTCATCTTTTCCCAAGGCCCGTTGATCAAGATCGTTGCCAAAAAATTGTCTAGCTAAATCTAACCCAAGCTCTGCATCATATTGTGTTCTTCCGTGCATTACTATTTGATCATTCAACATAGTACCCTGATCAACCAAATCATTAAAAATCTTGATATCTCCATTATATTTATTTTTTTGAAGCTCTGCCATAAATAATTTAAATCTTTCTGGGGTCAATGTTTTAATATCTTTAACAGACACGTAGGATTTATACGTTTCGGTGGTCTTATCATCAATACCATCATTTATTCCAAAGAAAAGCCAAGAGTTTGAATCTTTTGTCCCAGATCTCACTTTCACACCTTCACCAATAAATCTATCATCTTCGGCTGCTTTGTTTTGTATATCTTTTCTAAAATAAGTAAAAGATTTATCAACATCACTATCTTCAATCTCTGATTTTCTTTTTCTTCTTTCGCTAAGCAACTCTTCTATAGAGGTGAACATTCTTTGCCAAGATGCCATTCTTAATTGAGAATCATCTATTGCTAATGAATTATCAATTGCAAATTGGGCATATTCTTCTCTGGACATACTAGATAAATCTATTCCTTGAGATTTTGCAATTTTTGCCAATTCATAACTAGCCTCCCAGCCAAATAATTTCTTTCTTTCTTCAATGTTTAATATTTCTTGTATTTCAATATTAGACTTATTTTCCGTTTGTGATTGAATCTGTTCCTTTTGATCCATCCTCTGCTCTGGAATTCCCAATTTTTCTCTTATATCGTTTGCTTTTTGCTGATCACTGATAGCTTGTTTATTTTCTAAAACTTTAAATGATAATCTTTGTACTAAATTATTATAAACACTTTTATCAATATCTCTTTCAAATTGAAAATTAAACGATTCATTTGGATGACCCTTTTTAAAATTTTCATAAGAATCTTTTAATTTTTGAAGTACAAATGCTTCTTCTGGTGATAAATTTTCTAGATATTCTTCACCTTTTATATGTTTACTTAATAAATCTGATGCGTCTTTTTGATAACCAGAAAATTCAATTTTTTGAGAATCTGATAAACTTGCGTATCTTTCATTAATTAATTGCTGTTTCTGTAATTCACGACCAAACTCAGCATTTCTTATTGCTTCAATAGCATCATTTCGTCTCTTAATTTCAGATTGATTTTTTTCTTCATCAATATAAATTGGATTTCCCCACAATTCTTCAACTATTTCACTCGGCATTCCTTGATATTGCAGTGGAATTATATTCTCTACTGGTTCTGAAGTAAAACTTTCATTTAATTCTTGTTGTGATTTTTGATCTTGTTCTAACATAAAATTATTTATTATAGTTGAAAATTTTTCCCAATTTGTTAATATAAATTTATTCGTACTAGTGAGTAAAAGCCGCTCCTTGTACTTCTCTGGAAAAACCAGAGTGACGCGAATATGGCTAACCGCAAGACTCAGGGGGTCTAGTAGTTTCGAGCGAAAGACCTTGTATTCACAGCCCTGAAAAAATTCTTGCGGTTTTTTCTTTTTATAAAAAATATT
>JAQVMR010000052.1 GCA_028703545.1 Patescibacteria group bacterium | reverse complement strand
ATAGCTTTCTAAATTACTCCATATGGTTTTAACATTTGAAAATCCCTCTGTTTTTACATGGCTTTCAACTGATGATAAAACATCTTTTAGAATATCCACTGCATAAACAATTCCTCTGTCTCCAACAATTCTTGCTGCTTGAAATGTAAAATACGCTTTTGGTCCACAACCAAGGGCCCCCACCTTATCACCATAACCCAGTTTTGCATGATCTTCTAGTATCTCTCTTGCATCTAGAAGTTCAATACCGCCTGCTTGTTTTTGAAACATATAGTATAATTAAGTTATTAAAAAATTCGATTAAAGTCAAGCCCCTCTTTTGACTTTATATAAATTAATTATATTATTAAATTAGTTATCTAACAAGTTTTAAAATCTATAAAAATATGTCAATTGGTATAAGCATCATTACAATTTCAATATTGGGCTATTTCAGTAATTTTTTAAATAATAAATATTTAAATTATAAAATTATAAGAATATTATATTTTCTTGGGGCCTTCATTCATGAGTCGTCTCATGCAATAATGTGTATCTTTACTGGTGCTAAAATTGAAAAAATACATATTTTTTCTTCACAACCAAAAGTTGTACACAGACAATCAAAAATCCCCATAATAGGACAAATGTTAATTTCCTTTGCACCAATTGCCGGAGGATTTTTATTTATTTTTTTAATAAATAAATTTATTTTAGGAAATATTATAACAATTAACTCTGCTTCAAAATGGAAGGAAATATTTAAAACATCATTCAATCTTATTTCACAAATTAATTTATTCAGCTGGCAAGGAATTGTTTTTATATTATTACTATTAAACTCTGGTGCTATGATGGGTCCATCTTTTCAAGATATAAAAAACACCTGGTTTGCACTTTTAATATTGTTATTTATAAAATGGAATTTTATCAATTCTCTTGGGATAATTATAATATGCTTAGTTCTTGCAAATATCTTAATTCAAGTACCCATAATTATTATTTTGAAAATTTTTAAAAGATAATTATCTAATTTGAATATTTTTTGCTGTTATACTTCCATCAGAATTGCTTATCCCTTGAACCATTACATTTGTATCTATATTTATATCAGCTGGCGTTCCGGTTGTTGATTTCATTATTTGCGTAGAATCTCCAAAAAATACTATTTTTGATCCACCATTATTTAATTTCACTGTTATGCTCTTGTCGTCTTTTGAAAGAATTGAACCATTTATAAATCCCCCGCCCTGACTCATTTTCTTCATATTTTCGTTTTGATTACTTAAAAAATTTCTATCTACCTGAAAATTTCCATTTTTTGCAAAATTGGATTTTTGTACTTTCCCATAATTCATACCGGCGTAAAATGACAAAGCTCCAACCAAAACTATAATTATAATCATTAATAAAATATTCTTTTTCATATTTACTAAAATTAATTATAAATTTTATTCATATCTTAGTGCATCTATCGGATTTAATTTTGATGCTCGCTTGGCTGGATAATAACCAAAAATAATTCCAATAAATCCAGAAACGCAAAATGCAAGTATTGCAGAAAAAATTGTTGTTTTGGTTGCAATCGAACCAAAATACGTTACCCCCCATGCAATAATATATCCCAAAACTATTCCAATAATTCCTCCAATTATTGTAAGGGTGATTGCTTCTATTAAAAATTGTAAACTTATGTCTTTCGGTTTTGCTCCTATCGATTTTCTAAGACCAATTTCACGAGTTCGCTCCGTTACATTTGTAAGCATCATATTCATTATTCCGATTCCCCCAACAATAAGTGAAATTCCCGCGACAAATCCTAATAATAGTGTAAGTGTTTTTGCAATAGACGACGCAGTTTCAGCAACATCTTCCTGATTTAAAATTCTAAAATCGGCTAAAGTTGAATCGTTGATATTGTGTCTGTCTAATAATAATTGTGTTATTTCTTCTTGAACTAAATTCATGGAATCTGAATTTTCTGCTGCAACCGCAATTGAGGATAAATATTCATCACCGGAAAAAAATCTCTGCACAGTACTTATTGGAATAAAAATCATATCATCCTGACTTCCAAAACCAGTTCCACCCTTTGATTTTGTAAGGCCAATTATCTGAAAACTTATTTTATTTATTTTTATTGTTTCTCCAACTGGATCAACGTCTTCACCAAAAAGATCATCTCTAACATCGGGACCAATCACGGCAACTTTTGCATAGGTTGAATTATTTTGTGAATTTATAAAATCACCACTTTCTATTTCTAAATTGTTAACTATTATATAATTTTCTGTTGCCCCAATAACCTGAGAGTTTGTATTTGTTCCCCTTGCTGTTATTTGATATCTTGAAGAAATTTCAGGAGAAACTGCTTTTATATTTATAACTTCATTTGCTATTGCTTCTGAGTCTAAAATTGTGAGCGTCTTTGCCGAACCACGACCCGCGCTTATCCCCCCAGTTCTTTGTGCTCCTGGATAAACAGTTATCATATTAGAACCAATTGATTCAATTCTAGAGGTAATAGAATTTTGTGCGCCCTGACCAATTGAAAGCATAACAATAACAGAACTAATTCCGATTACAATTCCCAAAATTGTAAGAATTGACCGAGCTTTGTTTGCAGAAAGCGCACAATATGTTTCTTCTATTATATCTTGTAATTTCATATTAATTTTTTGTGTCAGATTGAACTAATCCATCTTTTATAAAAATTACTCTATCAGCGTGATTTGCAACATCATGTTCATGGGTAATTAAAATAATTGTTTTTTTATTTTCTTTGTTTAGCTTTTTAAAAGTTTCTAAAACTATTTCACCAGTATGTGTATCTAAATTTCCAGTTGGTTCATCTGCTAAAATTAAAGATGGATCATTTACAAGCGCGCGTGCGATTGCAACTCTTTGAATCTGTCCACCGGATAATTGGTTTGATAAATGCATAAAATGATCCTCTTCAAATCCAGAGGATAACAAACATTTTTTTACAATTTCTAATCTTTTTTCTTTTTCAATTTCTTTATATATAAGCGGTAGCATTACATTTCTAAGAACCGTTGCTCGTGGCAATAAATTAAATACTTGAAAAACAAAACCAATTTTATTTTTTCTAATATCTGTTAATTCATCTTCTGATAATTTCGAAACATCACGCCCGTCTAAAAAATATTTTCCTGTTGTTGGTGTATCAAGGGCTCCTATTATATGCATAAGAGTTGACTTTCCTGATCCACTTGGCCCCATTATGGCAACAAACTCGCCCCTACTAATTTCAAAACTAACACCCTGTAAGGCTGTAAATCCACTTTCTCCCAGATCATAGGTTTTTGTTATGTTTTCAAGTCTAATCATAGATCTATCTCATCATTGGAGAACCACCAGCATTTCCACTTAAAATACTCTGGGGTCTTTGTGTGGGTGAATTATTATTTAAAGAATTTGTTTTTGAATTTGAAGATGATGTGATTGTCTTTTTTATTATTATATCTCCATCATTTAATCCTGAAATTATTTCTACTGAACTATCTTCTGAAAGTCCAGTTACAACCGTTTGTTGTCTTGGGCTTTTGCTTAATTTTATTTCAGAGTCGAAAATATTTACATCTTCGTCTGGAATTTCTACATATATAATTCCATTTTTTGTTTTTACTGCAGAGCTAGGAATTATAACTACATCTTGTTTTAAATCTATAATAATTGAAGCACCTACGCTCATCCCCGGTTTTATTCTTTCATCGTCGGTATCAAATGCTATTTTCACAGTATAATTTACAATTCCCTGACTTATGGTTCCTATTGTATCAACTTCTACAACACCTCCCGTTATACTTAAGTCTTCAATCGCATCAAATGTGAGGGTTGCCCTTTGACCAGTTTTAATATTTGCAATATCAACTTCATTTAAAGTAATCTCAGCAATTTTCTGATCAGTAATAATTGTTGCAAGTGCGGTTGCTGATGTTATTGAGTCGTTGACTAAGGAATTAACTAAAGCAACTGATCCATCAAATGGTGCTTTTATTGTATATTTTGCTAAATTATCCAGTGCATCTGATAATGAATCTTGTTTTTGCATTATATTTAATTCCTGTGTTTTTATATCCAATTCGTCTGCACCAGCTTTTAAATTCTTCAGGGAAGCTTCCCTTTCTTCAATTGTTCTATCTGCATTAATTATAGATTCTTTATAGTCCTGAATGGATCTTTGTATTGATAAAAGATTAGACAGGTGATTATTAACGGAACCAATACAAGAAGTAATTTCGGATTGATATTCACTTACCTTAGAAAAAATTTCCCAATCCCTTAATGTTCTATAATCCACCCACACATCTAAATAATTACTTTCGCTCTTTGCGGCTTGAGAAATTGATCTTGCCGTTTCAATTGTTTCACCCAAAAGATCTTCTATTGTATTCTTGTCTGAATACCTAGTTGATTTTTTATAATTATTAAAATTAGAATTATATTTTAAACGAGCGGTAGCATAATCTGACTCAGAACTTTTTTGAAAAATTGTCAACGAATCTCTATCTGAAGAATGTGTCGTATTTAATAAGGCGGAGGTGTTATTCTGACTTACACCAACAGAAATTTCACTTTTACCGATTTCATTACTATACAAAAAATCTTCTAGTTCAGTTATTAAACTTGGAAAATCTAGAAATGCATTTGAAATACCGTTGTAAGTATCTTCATATGCTTTTTCTAAATTGTCTATCGCTTTTTGTTTTGATTCTTTGGCCTGACTTAAAGCATTCTCAGACTGTAACAATGATAAGTCATCAACGGTTCTTAATTTTTCTAAAGATAACTGTGCTGATTCTAGACTAAGTCTTGCGTCTCTTACAGATTTTTGTGCATCTGAAGAGCCTATTCTCGCCATAATATCTCCTTTTTTAACCTTCTGACCCGATTTCATATTTACATAAGTTAGGTTACCTGAAACTTCTGATTTTAACTCAACCTCCTTTAATACAGAAACCTGCCCTGTTCCAGAAACAGTTTTGATTATTGTTCCTCTTTCAGCTGTTGTTAAAAGATAGGTTGTTACTGCATCATTTTTCTTTGTCTTTGAATATACTAAATATCCAAACCCGGATAAAATTACTATTAAAATTATCAATAATAATTTTCGTTTCCAAAAAAAACTAAACACTTTTTTAAACATATTTTTATTTAATTATTTTTCATTGAATCAATTGGAATATTTTCTGGTTTTGGCATAATTCTTATTAATTTTGCATCAATTTGTCCTAAATCATTTGGGGATCCAAGAATAACTATTAAATCATTGATTTTTAAATCTCCAATTTTTACATCTGTATTTAATTTTTTTATTACTGTTTCATCTTTTACCTTAATAATTTTTTCAACATTATCTCTTCCTTTAATAATTATATTTTGATTATCAATTTTTATAATTTCTCCAATTGTTCCATGTGGTTCTATAAATTCTTTATTGCCCGGCCCCATCATGCCCATATCTCTCATAAATCCATCACGTGGTCCAGCAAAATTTCTATGATAATTTTCTCCCCATTTATAAGAAAAGTTTGCTTTTCTAAATCCGATCATTGTTCCAAGCTGAAATCCTAATAGAAAAATCACAAGAATTAATAAAATGCCAGTAATAATTTTAAATGTTTTTGATTCAAAAATTTTATTACAATCCATGTTTTTTATATTTCAAATTTTAAATATCGGATTTCAGGAAACACACATTCCTGCAAACTGAATATTTGTGATTAATGATTATATTTATAAATAAATGTTATGTTTCTAAATAAATATCTAAGTGATTCTAAAAATACCCATACTATAAATAAACTCAAAACAATCCATATGACAGGTAGATTTTCAAATAAAATAAAAATAAAGCTATCTAAATTTGATAACACAATTTCTAAATCTGAAAATAACAGGGATACAAAACTCATAAATCCAGATTGTACTAAATTTACATAAAGCGTATTAAAAACCGGAATAAATGCTATTATAGAACCCAAAAACCCACAGGAAAATAATACTATTCTTATTACGGCTAATCTTTTCTTTTCTTTGTTTATCTTGGACATAACACCCATAAAAAGTGCTAAATCCGACTGTTTTTCCTCTAATTTTGAAAATAATTCTTTGTAGTTCATATTATTAATACGTTTAAAAATGCACTTTTGGTGCATTTATTAATTTTTATTAATTATTAATTTTCTTAATAAAATAAGAGCTCGTCTATATTGACTTTTAACCGTATCAATTGGTTTTTTAATAATTTTTGAAATTTCATCAAAAGTCAAATCATTTTTATAATGTAATAATAAAACTGTTCTATATTTTTCTGACAAATTATTTATTGCATCTTGCAAAATTTCAGCTAAATTTTTTATTTCTAAAATTTCATCTGCTAATAATTCTTCGCTTGGAATTTTTTCTAATATATTTTCATTTTCATCATTTTCTAAATCTGAAAAATTTATATTTTTCTTTTTCCTTAAGTAATCAATTGATGTATTTCTTGCTATTGCATACAACCATGTTTTAAAATTTTTATTTTTCTTAAATTTTTTAAGATTTTTCCAAACCTTTACAAAAACATCTTGAGTAACATCATTTGCACAGTCTTTATCTAAAACAATACTAAAAACGAAATTGTAAATCTTTGTTAAATATTTTTTAATTAAAATCTCTAGCGACT
>JAQVMR010000051.1 GCA_028703545.1 Patescibacteria group bacterium | reverse complement strand
CCACACCTTCTTATTGCTGGTGCTACTGGAAGTGGAAAATCTGTTTGTATAAATACTCTTATAATTAGTATGTTGTACAGACTAAATCCAAATGAATTAAAATTTATAATGATTGATCCAAAAAGAGTAGAGCTCCCTCCTTACAATGGAATTCCACATTTACTTACTCCAGTTATTACAAAAGTTGATAAAACAATAAATGCTTTGAAGTGGGCAGTAAATGAAATGGATAGGCGCTATGATCTACTTTCAAAGTTTAATAAAAAAGATATTTTTAGTTTTAATTCTTCTGTTTCAAAAATTGAAGACAAATTACCACAGATTGTGATAGTTATTGATGAACTGGCTGATTTGATGGTTCAAGCTGCTCAAGACGTTGAAAATGCTATTATAAGATTAGCTCAGATGGCTAGGGCCATAGGAATTCATTTAGTTTTAGCAACACAGCGACCCTCAGTAAATGTTATTACAGGTCTTATTAAGGCCAATATAACTTCCCGTATTGCATTTTCTGTTGCTTCACAAATTGATTCAAGGACTATTTTAGATACCAGCGGAGCTGAAAAATTATTAGGGAAGGGGGATATGCTTTTTATATGTGCAGAGCTTTCAAAACCAAAAAGATTGCAGGGTGCTTTTGTATCAGAATCAGAAAAAGATAGAGTTATAGAATTTTTAAGATCACAGGCTGAGCCTGATTATTTGGAAGAAGTTACTGAGTTTGGCTCGCACTCTGTAGGGTTTTCATCGTCAGGCGGTGGAGACGCCGATTCACTATTGGAAGAGGCAAAAAAAGTTGTTGTAAAAGGCGACAAGGCATCCGCAACACTACTACAGAGAAGACTAAGGGTTGGTTATGCGAGAGCAGCACGAATTTTAGATCAGCTAGAGGAAATTGGGATTGTGGGTCCAGCACAAGGAGCAAAACCAAGAGATGTTTTAGCCACAGAAGACGATTTAAATATTAGAAACGGTCTTTATGGTCCACAGGGGGTTTTACCATATTCAAGAGAAGAAGATAAATCATACAATGATGAAGAAGATGAATATAATGAAGAATTAGAAAAAGATGAAGAATTGGAGGATGAGATTCAAGAAGAAAAAGAAAAATTAGAAGAAAAAATATATGAGGAAGAAGACGAATTTGAAATAGAAGAAAAAGACCAAAAAGATGAATTCATTTAGAGTAAAAAAAATATACAGTAATTCTCTAGGAGAAAAACTTAGACTTACAAGAGAGTCAAAAAAGTATAGTATTGAGATGTTTTGTAATATTTCTGGAATACCAGTAAAATATTTATACTCACTGGAAAACGAAGAATGGGCCTCTTTGCCGGGAGAAATATATACAAAGAATTTTTTGAAAAAGTATTGTAAAATTTTAGGATTAAATTATGGTCTTTGTTTGGGGCAATATGAAAAGCAAAAAAGTATTTTTTTTAAAAAAAAACTAGAAAGAAAGAAAAAAGTAAGTGCAATAGAAAAAATTAAAGAATTTATAACACCAAAAAAACTCTCATTAATTTTGTTGTGTCTAGGGATAACGTCTTTTATTTTTTATATAGCGCTGGGAATAATAAATTATATTAAACCTCCTAAAATAGAAATAGTTTATCCAGAAAAAAATTTTGTTACAATAGAAAATTCATTGGCGGTTCATGGTAAAACAGAACCAGAATCAATGTTATTTGTAAATGATGAGGCCGTAGGCGTCTCAGAAACTGGGGATTTCTTTATTGACGTAAAACTTAAACCAGGCTTAAATACATTTGATATTGTTGCACAAAAAAAACATAGCAGACAAAATCACGAACAATTAATTATTTATAAAAAAGATTATTAATATATAAATATATGCCAAAAAAAGAAAAAAAATTAGAAGTTTTAAGTGGAGATAAGAGAAAAGCCGCCGATCAGGCAATAGATCAAATTAGAGAAAAATTTGGGCAAGGATCAATTATGAAAATGGGAAATATACAACCCCTAAATGTGGATTCAATTAGCACTGGTTGTTTGTCTCTTGATATTGCACTTGGTGTCGGTGGTGTGCCACGTGGAAGAGTTATTGAACTTTTCGGACCAGAGTCATCTGGTAAAACAACCCTAGCACAACATATAGTAGCAGAGGCACAGAAAAAAGGAGGAGTTGTTGCGTTTATTGATGCCGAACATGCACTTGATCCTGTTTATGCAAAAAAAATTGGAGTAAATATTGATGATTTAATTTTGTCTCAACCAGATGCAGGAGAACAAGCATTAGAAATTTTAGAAACATTAGTCAGATCAAATGCAATTGATGTTGTTGTAGTTGATTCTGTTGCTGCGCTTGTTCCACAAGCTGAAATTGATGGAGAAATGGGAGATCAACAAATAGGACTACAGGCAAGACTTATGAGCAAGGCTCTTAGAAAAATAACTCCAATAGTTTCAAAAAGTAGAACCGTGGTAATTTTTATAAATCAGATTAGAATGAAGATTGGGGTATTTTTTGGAAACCCCGAAACAACTCCAGGTGGAAAAGCACTTAAATTTTATTCATCTTTAAGAATTGAGGTAAGAAAGGCAGCCGTTATAAAGAAAAAAGATGAAATAATAGGTAATCGTGTAAATTGTAAGATCGTTAAAAACAAGGTTGCTCCTCCATTTACAGATTGTCAATTTGATATTTTATACAATGAAGGAATTTCAATGTCGGGTGATGTTTTAGACTTAGGAATTAAATATGAAGTTTTAACAAAAACAGGAAATACAATTTCATTCAATAAGGAAAAATTAGGAGTGGGTCGTGAAGATGTAAGAATTTATCTAAAAGAACATCCTGAAATAATTAAACAAATTAGAGAAGAGGTTTTGAAAAAAGTAAAAGAACAAAGAGAGCTCCAGTAAATAACTAATAATTCATAATCAGGATCCAAATTAATTTCAATATTTAATATCCAATTTTTAATTATTTTGTTATTGGAACTTGATAGTTGATTACTTATATTGATGTCTCACGCTAAAAAAATTGCACACAATTCAATAATACAGATTATTGGAAAAGCAATAAATGTATTGCTTGGTGTTTTGGCTGTTTCATATTTAACTAGATATTTAGAACCAGATGGTTTTGGTGCGTATACAACGGTTCTTACTTTTTTACAGTTTGTTTTTATATTTTTGGATTTTGGTTTGTATATAGTTTTACTTCAAGAGCTCTCAAAAGAGAATTTAGACAAAAATAAAGTTTTTAACAATATCGTAACTTTACGTATTGTTTCTGGATTTTCTTTTTTTATCTTAGCTCCAGGAATTGCTCTGTTTTTTCCATATACAAGCGTTGTAAAGTGGGGAATATTTGCAACAACACTTACATTTTATTTAAATGGATTGGTTCAGGTCTATTCAGCGGTGCTTCAAAAAGAAATGAAAATGCACAAATTTGTATTATCTGAAACAATTTCAAAAATCATATTTTTAGTACTTATAATTATATTTGTTAAAATAAAAGCGGGTATATTAACAATACTTTTTGCAAATAATATCCATTCGATAGTCTTTTTTGCAATGATGTATTATTATGTATCTAAATATTTTAAATATAGATGGGAATTTGATTTTTTGTATATAAAAGAAGTTTTGCGTATGTGTTGGCCAATTGCAGTTACAACAATTTTAAATCTAATTTATTTTAAGGCTGATACGCTAATACTGTCTATATATAGATCTCAGGGTGAGGTGGGGATTTACGGAGCGCCGTATAAAATTTTAGAAGTTATAGTAACCTTACCACATATGATTTTAGGGTTAGTATTACCAACTTTTGTTTTATATTATTCTTTAAATAAAAGAGAGGAATTAAATAATTTTATACAGAAAGTTTTTGATGCTTTTGTAATATTTTCATTTTTATTAATTTTTGTTTTTACAATTGAAGCTAACGGAATTATAAAATTTATTGCAGGGTCTGGTTATGATAAATCCATCCCATTGCTTCAAATTTTAATTTGGCCAGCTATTATAATATACTTTAGTAATTTATTTAATTATGTAATCATTGCTATAGGCAAACAAAAACAAACAATCAAATATTTTTTAATATGTGCAATGATTGGACTTCTCGGCTATTTGATATTTATTCCTATTTATGGCTATTATGGGGCAGCGCTAATGACTTTTTTTGTTGAATTGCTTATTGCGATATTTTCATATTATATAATTAGAAAACACATTGATTTTAAGATAAATTTTAAAGTGTTTTTTAAAGTTTTTTTTATTTCTATAATGTCATATTTAATTCTTTACATTATTGAGATACCCTTTTTATTCCACGCAATACTTGCTTGCTTTATTTATATATTTTTAATAATTATTTTTAAAATAATCCCGGTTGATTTTATAAAAGAACTATTAACATTAAAAAAAGATGCCTGAGTTAATTATAATTTTTTCAGTATTGTTTGGATTTTTATGCTTTAAAAATTTTAATTTAGGAATTTATCTTAGTTTTTTGCTTTTACCAAGTTACAGAGTTCAGTTTGATATTTTAGGATTTCCAATGAATTTACTCTCAATAATAGTTTGGATTATAGTTTTTGTTTTCTTCGTAAAAAATATAAAAAAAATCCCAAATTTATTTAGAAATTTTAAACAAAATATAACAACAAATAGTTTCTTTAAAAATTTTAGGTGGCCAATTTCTATAATTTTAATTACTTCATATATAGCCATATTTTATTCAAGTAGTCAGATTAAGGCACTTGGAATTTTTAAATCCTACTTTTTGGAATGTTTATTTTTCTTTATAATTTTAGCATTTACCATTACGACAAAAAAACAATTTAAAAATATCATTTATTCATTGGGAATTTTAAGTATTTTAATTTTTATTTTAGGTTTATATCAAAAATTAACAGGGGATTTTGCATTTAATACAAATGACATAATAGAAAAAGGAAGGATAACTACATTTTTTGGTTATCCAAACGCAAACGGGCTCATACTTGTTCCAATATTTTTTTTAAACTTACTAAATTTATTTGAGGATAAAAAAATATATCTTAGAATATTTAATATTTTAGTTTTTATTTTAATAATTTTTGCAATTTTTTGGTCTAAATCAGAAAGCGCAATAATAGCTATAATTTCTGGGCTAATAATTTTTGCAAGTTTTAAATTTTTTAATAATAGAAAATATTTTATTTTCGTAGTTTCATGTATTTTACTTATTTCATTTTCATTTCCATTTTTAATAAAAGCACCAAATAAAATTGACGAACCAAATACAAAGATTTATTCGATAAAAGAAAAATTATTGCTTCAGGATTTGTCAGGTCAAATTAGGCGACAAATGTATAAAGAAACAATAGATTTTATAAAAGATAATCCAATTAAAGGCGCAGGACTTGTTGGCTATCAGGAAAAAATTGTAAATTATCATAAATTTGACTATATTGAGATATTTTTATATCCACATAATATATTTTTAAATTTTTGGGTAACCCTGGGAATATTTGGACTTATTGGATTTGTTTGCTTAATAATAGAATTTATGAGAATTTGTATAAAAAGTTATTTTAATAATTCAAAAGAGCAAATTTTTATACTTCTTACAATGTTGGCAGTTGTGATTCAGGGAATAGTTGAGGTTCCGTATTTTAAAAATGATTTAAGTATTATTTGGTGGTTTATAATTTTAGGGTGTTTGCTTTTTAGAACAGAAAAATAGATTTTTGGTTAAAATATCAAAATTTGTTATAATAAAAAATATAGAATTAAATTTTAATTATGAAAAAATTGCTTTTTCTCATAATTTTGCTTATCTTTGGGTCATTTTTTATTTCAACTGTATTTTCTCAGGATTATGACCCAGATTTTAATAAGAATAATATAATTTCTGATTTTCAGATGTTTGATTATAATTCAATGACTCAAGCTCAAATTCAACAATTTTTACAAAGTAAAAATTCATACTTAGCAAATTATTTGACAGAAGATTTTGAAGGAATTATCAAAGCAGCATCACAAATTATTTATGAAGCAGCTCAAAGATATAGAGTAAATCCAAAATATATTTTAGTTACGCTTCAAAAAGAACAGAGCCTCATTCAGTGGGAAGGCGTTCCTCCGCAGAAAAGACTGGACTGGGCTTGTGGATATGCTGTTTGTGATTCATGTTCTATGAGTGATCCAAAAATTCAAAAATATAAAGGATTTGGAAAACAAATTGATAATACCGCCGGAGCAATGAGATTCTATTATGATAGCGCATCAGCCTATGGATTTATTAAAAAATCTGGAGTTAATACAATTATTGATGGAGAAAATTTGATTTTTGCCAATCAAGCAACAGCAAATTTATATACTTATACACCACACATAAGAGGAAATTATACATTCTGGCGTGTGTGGCAGAGATATTTTGGTGATCCACTAACAAGCAGCAGAGAATCTGTTGCAAGTATTTCAACTGAATATATGTTGCAGATTATTGGTTCAAGTGAGGATGAGCTATTAATAAAAGAAGGAGAAACTGGAGCTTATTGGGTAGAGTATTTAAATATTGGCACTCAAACTTGGACAAACGAAGATTTGAAAAGATTATACTTAATTGATGCAAAATATAAAACAAAAATTCCAATAATTTCTAAAAATTCAACTTTCGTGGCAGATGATGAAACAAGAGGCGATATAAAAATTTATTCTCAAAGACAATCTGTTAAACCAGGGGAGGTTTTAAGAATAACAGTTA
>JAQVMR010000050.1 GCA_028703545.1 Patescibacteria group bacterium | reverse complement strand
CAGCTGGTATTATTCCTATAATTATATAAAAGACCAACCCCCCCCTGTTCTTTGAAAAAAGACTCAATATTAAAGCTAATATATCCTTCCAAAAATAAACAATAATTGCCAACATGCTACCAAAATGTAGAGCCACATCAAATGAGATATTATTAATAATTGAAGAGTCTTTTAATATACCGTGCAATAAAATTAAATGACCAGAGCTAGATATGGGCAAAAACTCAGTTAATGATTGAACTATTGATAATAAAAATGCATGTAAATACATACCTTTGTTGTTGAATATTTTTTATAATACTATTATAATTATAGTATGAAATTCATATTTATAACAATACCTATTATTACAATTTTTTTATCTCAATTTGTATTTAAACCAATCATATCAATTATGAGGGGTCGTTTTTCTATGAAAGATATATTTTCTTACGGTGGTATGCCTTCTTCTCACAGTGCACTGGTCTCTTCTCTTACGACAACAATTGCTATTGTTAGGGGTTTTTACTCTCCTGAATTTGCAATAAGTTTATTTTTTGCTCTTATTGTAATAATTGACGCTGTTGGACTTCGAGGATTTATGTCAAAACAAGGAATAGCAATAAATAAATTAATAAAAGATTTACCAGATGAATTAGAATACAGATATGAGGTTATGAATGAACGCATCGCTCATACAATATCTCAAGCAATTATAGGAATACTTGTTGGAATATTAATTCCTGTTGTAGTATTATTTTACCTAATATAAAACAAAAAATAAATCAAAAAAATGAACAAATTTTGTGTTCATTTTTTATTTTATAAAATTTTTTATATTAAAGAACTGCCCTTCATTTCTGTGGGTTTTTCAAGTCCCATCACTTTGAGTATTGTTGCTGCTATGTCATAAGTATTACCAGAAATACTTTGCTTATTTAATTGTTTAAAGTGATTATGATCTATAAAACTTTTATCTTTCCACTCTCTTGAAATCATTAAAAGGGGCACAAAATTATTATCTTTATTTTTTGATGAATTAGAACTAATAAAAACCGCGCCATTAAAAGCTAAAACTGTATCAACTATTGATTTTATTTTTGGAGACAAAATTTGAGAAACCTCTTCTATGTTATCATTTAATAAATTAGGGTATGAGATGAGCGCAAAGTCATATATTTTTCTATCTATTTCTTTTAAAAATTTTGATGTTATAGAACCCGCCATCATATCTGTATTTTTTATATAATCATCTGATTTTGTTTCACTTATAATTATTTTTGTAATTTTTTGATCATTTAATCTTTCTTTATTTGAAAAGAAAAATAAAATATTTCCATACATCTCTGATTCTGCAACATATAATTGTTTTAATCCTGCGTCGTTAATAATACTTGAGAGGGAAATTCTTTGAAATTCATCTTTTATATTTAACCCTGTTCCCAATTCTAAATATGAGTTCCATGGATAATCTACATTTATATCTGTTGATCTTAAAACAAAAAATGGAAAATTTTCTGCTAAATTTTTTAAATATGAAAAATTACTCATATCATTAGATAGGTAATTTATATCAAAAGAATCTATAATAATAAGACAAACTGGTTTTAACCTTGATTGATCCATAATTATTTTATAATTAAACTTTCCCTTTTCATCTCTTTTGGTTTTTGTAAATTCATAACATCAAGTATTGTTGGTGCTATATCTCCCAAAATTCCCCCATTTCTTAATTTTTTGTTTTTATACTTCTTTGAGGCCAATATAAATGGAACTGGATTTGTTGAATGAGATGTGTTTATTTCTCCAGTATCTAAATCTATCATTTCCTCTATATTGCCATGATCAGCTGTTATAAACATTGTGACATCAGTTTCTTTTAAAGAATCTTTGATAAATTGCAAACTCTTATCAACTGACTCGACTGCTTTTATTCCAGCTTTTAAATCTCCGGAGTGGGCAACCATATCTGGATTTGCAAAATTTACACATATAAAATCATATTTATCTGTTTTTATATAATTTACAACTTTTTTTGCTAATTTATCTATGCTCATCTGTGGTATTAATGAATATGAATTTACACTTGGCGAAGGAATCATTTCGCGAGATTCATTTCCAACTGGATCTTTATATCCTCCATTTATAAAATACGTAACGTGAGCAAATTTTTCACTTTCTGATATATACAACTGCCTTAAATGTGATAATTGCATTGGTAGTGTTTCCTTTATATTTCTTGATGGAAATGCAGTTAAAATATTATCTAAATCTGGACCGAAATCCGTCATTGAAACAAACTTAATATTTTTTAAATGCTCCCCCCTCTTTATAGAACATTTATTTTTCTCGCATACGTCATGTTGTACAAATAATTTTGTAAGTTGTCTTGCCCTATCTGATCTTAAATTAAAAAATATTATTGAATCATTGTCAGATACTTTTCCAACTGGTTTTCCATTTTTATAAATCACACTTGGCTTTATAAATTCATCAGTTTCACCACGATTATATGCCCTTGTAATTGCATCCTCTGCTGAATCAACTCTTAGGCCCTTTCCATTTACCGTGGCATTGTAAGCTAATTCTGTTCTAAACCATACTTTATTCCTATCCATTGCATAAAATCTTCCCATAATTGAAGCGATTATTTCTCCATTTTTAAAATGCGATTTTAGTTCTTTCAAAAATTTAATACTACCATGCTGAGAAGAATCTCTTCCGTCTGTAAATAGATGTAAGTATATTTTTTTAAGTCCCCTTTCTTCTAAAAGCTGCAAAAGCGCATTAACATGCTTGGGGTTAACATGTGGACTTTGATCACCACTTAAAATTCCAATCAAATGAATATTTGATTTATATTTTTTTGAATGATTTAATGCCTCTAAAAAAGCTGGATTTTTAAAAAATATCCCCTGTTCGATTGCTTTTGTTATATAAATATCGTCTTGTAAAACAATTATTCCTGCTCCTATATTCATATGCCCGGCCTCAGAATTTCCATCTTGATTTTTTGGAAGTCCAACTGATGATCCATGTGCCTCAAGCAAAGTATTTGGATAATTTTTTATAAAAAAATCATATGCCGGTGTTTTTGCAAGTGTAATAGCATTACCAATTGATGGTTTGGTGATCCCCCAACCATCTAAAATTATTAACAAATATTTTTCTGATATTTTGTTCATTGGTTTTAAATTTAAAATTAAATGAGTTCGTCTTCTATCTCTAATAATCTATTATATTTAATAATTCTTTCTCCTCTTGATGGAGCACCCGCCTTTATATACTGAGCACCAACACCGACAGACAGATCGGAAATAAAATCATCATTTGTCTCCGCACTACGATTTTCAATAATAATATCATATAAATTATCTTGAGCAAATTTGATACAATCTATGGTTTCAGAAACACTTCCTATTTGTGATGGTTTTATTGCTATTGAATTTGCAAGATTATTTTTTACTCCCAACTTTAATCTTTCAATATTTGTAGAAAACAAATCATCTCCTATTAACTTTGTGTCTTTAGACACTTTATCTAAAATTTGCTTAAAACTAGCCCAGGTGTTTAAATCATTTTCATCAAAAGGATCTTCAAAAAAATTAATTTTATATTTTTTAATCCAATCTAAATAATAATTAATTAATTCTGTTCCTAATAAGTCTTTTTTATCTAATTTAATGGAATACTTTTTACTATATTGATTAAATATATTTGAAGCACCCGGATCAACACCCAATTTAATTTTATCATTATAAGAAGATCTTTTAATGGCTTCAATTATAAAAAACCACACTTCATCTATGCTTGAAAATTTTGGTACATATGTACCGACACTGCACATCTTGGAATCTTTTTTGTTTGAAGATAAAATATTTCCTAAATTATGAAATATTTCAGAACCAGCTCTTAGTTTATCATTAAAATTATTAAAATTTTCTGGAATTATCCAAAAGCCCTGAAAATCTAAAATAAAATCATTATGCTTTGCTCCACTTATAAGTCCTATTATTGGGCTTGGTAAAAATAATTTATGAGAAAATCCATAATATTCCTTTATAAAATTATACAATTTTTTATTCTGAGAAATAGCACATAATTTATGTAGCGCTATTGAAACACATAAAATTGCATTTGCGCCTAGATTTTCTTTATTTTCAGTAGAATCAAATTCTATCATTTTTTTATCCAAAGATACTGGATCCTCAATACTCAGTCCACATAGTAAGTCGCTAATTTTAGTATTAACATTATTAACCGCCTTTAAAACTCCCATACCATTATATCTTTTACTGTCTCTATCTCTAAGTTCATATGCTTCACTTTTAGAAACAGTAATCCCAGATGGCACAGAAGCAAAGGCATATTTATCATTATCTAAAAAGACGGTGGTGCTAACAGTTGGAACACCATAGCTACCCAATACTTCCCTTGCAAATATTTTTTCTATTTTTGACATTATTTTAATTTCGAATAAAAATCGAAGATTTATTTAATTTTTAATTTATTTTTTTCCAAATATGTAATTCCTGGTAATTTTTTACCCGACAAAAATTCTAACATTGCCCCTCCGCCAGTTGATATAAAATTAAAAGCATTTTTCATTTTTAATTCATTCAAAAGTCCTACTGTTTCACCACCTCCTGAGTATTTAATAGCCCGGGATCTCTTAATTTCTTTTATCATCGATTCAGTTGCTTTTCTATATTTTTTAATTTCAAAATACCCCAATGGTCCATTCCATAAAATAAATTTAGCTTTTTTAATATAATCTAAATATATTTTAACTGTTTTTGGACCAATATCTAATATTATATCATTTTTTTCAATATTTTTTATATCTTTAATTTGAAATTCTGATTTTTCATCAATATTCTCTGAAACAACAACATCAACTGGAATTATAATTTTTTTTGAGTCAACTTTTTTTGTTGCCTTTATTAATTTTTCTTCAAATAAAGATTTGCCAATATTTATATTTCTTGAGTATAAAAAATTATTTGCCATGACTCCACCAACTAAAACTTTATCAAATCTACTTATGAGTTTTGAAATTACGGGAAGTTTTGTGTCTACTTTTGCTCCACCTATTATTAATATTGCATTTTTAAATTTTGTTTTCAAAACTTTATTTAATTCTTTTATTTCATAATCAAATCTAAACCCTATATAACTTGGTAAATATTTTGATATTGCGCAAGCCGACATGTGTTCTCTGTGTGCATTTGAAAATGCATCATTTACATAGATATCAAAAAGTTTTGCTAGATCACTTGCCATTTTATCATCATTTACCATTTCTTCTTTATAAAATCTTATATTTTCAAGTAAAACAATTTCAGCATCCCTCATTTTTAAAATATCATTTGAAATATCGCTTGCTAAAGCGCTATTTAATTTTTTAACCTTTTTATTTAAATATTTTGATAAAACAAGAGCCATTTTACCCATTTTATATTTTGCGTCATAAGATCCGTCCGGTCTTCCAATATATGAAATTATTGCAATTTTTGCTTTTTTACTAATTAAATATTTTATTGTTTTTAAAGATGCCTCAACTCTAAATGCATTTTCAGGATCAATTTTTCCATTTTTTAAAAATGATAAATTTAAATCCAGCTTTAATAAAACTTTTTTAGATTTTAAATTTTTTAAACTTTCTAACTTTTTATACATATTTTTCTTTTTTTATTATATTTATAATTTGCTCTGCATCATTAGTGCTTACAAAAAAATTTATATTATTTTTTAATTTTATATTTAGTCCTTCTCCTTTTTTAGCAATAAAGGCATATTTTTTATTTTTTGAAATAATTCCAAGTCCAAAAAAATTTCCGATTGAATTGTCTATATATACAGAATTTAAATATTCTTTTTTTATAGATCTTTTAAATATCCCGAAGCCAAATTCAATTCCTTCGCTTGTGACTCTAAAAACAAGCTGATAAAAATTTAATATAAAAAATATATCAAAAATTAATAGAGTTAGCCACAAATAATTAAAGTTTATTTTTAATAAATATAATAAAATAATTACAACCACAAAATAAATGGACAGAAACATGAGGCTCATTTTTTGTTTGCTTTTATAAATTATATACATATTATTTTAAATTTGTTGGTATTGTAAACTGAAATATTGATCCATGTCCACTTCCCTTACTCTCTGCCCAAATTTTTCCTCCATGAAGTTCTACCATTTTTCTAGCTATATATAAACCTAAACCAGATCCATCTGTGTTAATTTTTGCACTATCATTTCCTCTTGAAAATTTAGAAAATAGTCTATCTATCTCTTCTTCGCTAAGACCCATTCCAGTATCAATTATTTTCACAACAAGACTATTGTCCATAGAATTTAATTCAATTGTTACGCTCCCACTTATAGTATATTTAAGGGCGTTGTCTATTAAATTTAAAACCACATCTTTTATTTTATCTGGATCTAATTTAACTTTTTGCTTACCTTCTTTATTTCTTAAATCTTTAAATAATAATTTAATACCCTTTAATTCTGCATTTGATTTCAAATCTTCAAGGGATTTTTTTATAATATCAGATATTTCTATTTCCTGGAGATCTAATTTTAATCTTCCTGATTCAATTCTTGAAACATTTAAAAATACATTAACAAGTTTTGTCATTCGATCGCTTGCTAAAAACACATCCCTTAAAACTGAATTTTGTTTTGCAGAAAATTTTCCAAAATCTCCATCAAGCATCATAGATAGATATCCTTTTATTCCAGTAAGTGGGGTCCTTAACTGATGAGAATCAATTGATAAAAATTCTGACTTTGCCTGATCTAATTGTCT
>JAQVMR010000007.1:9903-27111 GCA_028703545.1 Patescibacteria group bacterium | reverse complement strand
AGCTAAGTTCGGTTTGGATAAACGCTGAAAGCATATAAGCGTGAAGCTGTCTACAAGATTAGGATTCCTTATTAGATACCTAATAGAAGATTAGGTTGATAGGTTCTAGGTGTAAGATCAGTAATGATTTGAGCCGAAGAATACTAATTATCAAAGCAATCGCTGAAACATAAAGCATTTCTTTTTAAGAAATACTTTGTAACATAAAATCATCAGATTTATGCTATAAAATTTTTATAGCTCTGATTTGGTGATTTTAGCGGTGGGGAAACACCCAGTTCCATTCCGAACCTGGCAGTTAAGCTCACCAGCGCCGATGATATTACGTCAGTGAGAAAGTAGGTCATCGCCAATTATATGAAAAACTCGAGATTATTCTCGAGTTTTTCTATTTTGATATTTTTCAAATATTTTTTATATAAAATCCACGGCCTTGTTTAATTTTTTATTAAGTAATTTAAGTTGTTTTTTATCTATAAAATATCCATCATCCACAAGCTCTTCGTATCTTTTCCAATCTTCGGTTGGATTTTTTGATCCGCAATAAATCAATTTTTTATTCTCTAAATCATTTAAAAAATTTTTATGCATTATAATTTCTTTTTCAGCGTATAGATATATAATTTTATCTATTGTAAATCCAAAATGTTCCAATACGTCTTCTATGCTTTTAGCGGATTTTATAAATACAAGATTTATTATTAATTCGTCTTTTTCAAAAATACAAAAATTGTGCTCATGTTCAATTATATTAAATCCAAGAGGCATTAAAATGTGTATACACATTTCTAATATATCCCAATCAATACAAAAAAAATCGATTTTATCGATTTTTTTATTTTCATAATATTTTCTTATTGAGTCACTAGTTAATATTATCTTTGATTGATTTAAAAGTTCAATAAAAGTTTCGGGAAAATTATTTTTAATAATTTGCTCTATTATTTCGTTGAATTTTTCATTTTTTTCTACCAAATACTCTTTCATACTATTATAAATTTATCTTAACACAAAAGAATATATTAGCAATAGTTTTAAATATTTGTTAATATAAATTTATATTATTAAATAGAATATATGATAGCAAGAGCATTTGTAATAAAAAGTACGAGTAATGAGAGAATAAAATATCTCAAAAGTTTAAATCAAAAAAAATATAGAGAAGAGAATTCTCAATTTATAGTTGAAAACTTTAAAACAATTTATGATTCAAGAAATTTAGAAACAGGACTTGATGAACTTTTTGTTACAGAAGAATTTATAGAAAAAAATAAAGAAAAATTTGAGGAATTAATTGATGACTTAGATATCCAGGAATATTTTTTAATAAACCAAGCCGTTAATGAAACTCTTTCATCGCTCGATAATCCATCAGGAATTTGTGCTTTGTATGATATGAAACAAAATCAAATGGATTTTGATGACATAATAATTTATTTAAATAAAATAAATGATCCGGGAAATATGGGCACAATACTTAGATCAGCTCTCGCATTCGATATAAAAAATATTGTGTTAGACGAAAACTGTGTTGATATTTATAATCCCAAAACAATAAATTCTGCAAAAGATTCTATTTTTAAATTAAATATTTCAAGAGATAATGATAGAAAATTACTCAAGGAAATAAAAAGCAGAATGAAGATATATTCTACAAGATTAGAGGATTCAAGCGGAATTGAAATATTAAAAAAACAGAAAAAATTTTGTATTGTTTTTGGAAGTGAAGCAAACGGGATTGATGGTGATATCTATGAATTATCAGATGGATTTATAAAAATAAATATGACAAATAACATTGAGTCAATTAATGTTGCAATGTCAGCTTCTATAATTTTTCACTATATTTATAACAATCTTAGATAATTTCTACAATCTTATTTTTTGAAGTTTTCCCCTTTATTATCCCAATATTTGACTTTGGAATTTTAAAATGTTTTGATAAAAATTTTATAAGTTCATCATTGGCTTTTCCATGTTCTGGAATTGCATGTATTTTTATTTTTAAAAAATCATCTTTTTCTTCGACGATTTTATTTTCATTTGCGTTTGGTTGGATTTTTATTGTGTATTTCATGTGTAAATGGTAGAGACGTTTCATGAAACGTCTCTACGGAGATGATTTTTAAAAATCAAATATTCCTTTGCCTTGTCTTAATATTTCAATATTGTCATCTATTAAACTTACTATTGTAGACGGATCATTGTTTAATTCCCCCGCATCTAAAATTAAATCAACACGTCCATACCAATCACGCTTTATGTCATCGGGGTTTATATAATTTTTTCCTCCGGTTAAATTTACACTAGTTGTGATAATTGGATTACCAAGTTGTTTTGTAAGTTCTAGACATATTCCATTGTCAGGAATCCTGATGCCAATTGTTTTTCTTTTTGGATCTTGAAGAATTTTTGGGGCAATGCTAGACGCTTTTAATATAAAAGTAAATGCCCCAGGTAAATATTTTTTCAAAATTTTGTATTGAGAGTTTGAAACAATCGCCCAGCGACTGATATCTTTTAAATCAGAACAGATAATACTAAGTGGTTTTGGTTTTTTTCTGTCTTTGATTTTTTGAATTGATTCAACAGATCTTTTATTTAAAATATCGCAACCAATTCCATAAATAGTATCTGTTGGGTATACTATAATTTTTCCAGATTTTAACATTTCAACTGCACCCGCAATTATTTCTAAATCCGGATTTTTTGAATTTATTTGTTTTATTACCATAAGTATATTTTATACCCAACACCCAACGTTGGCAACGTAGAAAGTGATTTATTTGACGTTGTATTATAAATGTTTTATTATATAAAGTTATTTAAATTTTATTCTATTTTTTTATATTGAAAAATAATGTAAAATATAAGTGTAAATAAAACTTTTTATGAATAATTTCGAAAAAAGATTTGGAAATTTGGCAGAAAATATAGAACCTTCAAGTGAGGGTGAATTATTTGATTTGGACAGTAATATTTATTTAGCAGAAAAAAATATAAGTAAAGATTATAAAAAAAGAATAACCGTTGGTTTTAATCAATTATCAGAATTATCACAAGAAGAAAAGGATATTATAGAAGACAAAATTGTTTCTTTTATAAAAAAGACTTTAGAAAAAAATGGTATTTTAGAACAAATAAATAATTTTGATGTTTTTGATTTTGATAATTTTGATATTGGTAATTATCTAAAAAACATAGATAAAAAAGTATATATCGGGAGAGCTATTAAAAGTTTAAATTTTCAAGATGTTGCACTTAGTAAACAAAATATTTTTAATATTTTAAATAAAATATTAGTCGTATCAAAAAGTGAATTTCATAAAAATCCGGATAATCCTCAAAAAAGAAATATTATAGAAACACCAAACAGTGCGGAAGATCTTTTTAGGATAGAAAAATTAAAAGAATTTGGTTTTGATGAGAACAAATCAAATAGTTTTTATTTTAATTTAGATGAAGAGATTGTTGCAAAAAATGGTGACATAATATCAGTCTTTGAAATTAGAGCTTTTCAAAGAATTTTTGGAAAATTTAAGGCACGAAGAAGTGAAAAGGGAGAATTATTAATTTGGGACCAAAGTAAGAATAAATATGTTAAGTTTAATTTGACGGCTATCAGAAATAATGAGAGTTCAAGAGTTGTATTTAATACGCAAAATTTATTAAATAGATGTCCAAATCTTTTTAAACTAAACATATTAAAGATAGAAGATTTTTATATAAATACACAGCAGTATTCAGGAGAATTAATTAGAAAAGAATTTGAGTATAAATCAAAAGGAGCTTTTTATGTCAGTATGGATAGTGCTAAATATTATATAGGGAGAGATAAATTTGTATATAAAAGTAAAGACGGGGTTTTAGATGAAAGAGATTTTAAGGATATTAGAGTTGTTGTTTTGGATGATAAAAACGCTGGAATTGTTGAAAGCATTGGGGGAAGCGAGGTTTTAAAATATACATTTGAATTAATAAGTGAAGATGAAAAAGAATTTTTAAGACAGGAAGTTTTAAGAAAGTTTCCAAATCTTTCTGTAAAACAAGCAAATGCTAGAATCACGGTTAATAAAGACAGAATGAATGAGCTTATAAGAAAATGGGACATAACAAAAGAGAATCCACCAAAACAAGGGGAGTCTCAAGAGAATTATTATAAGAGGATTTCAACAATTGGTAATTATGGTTTTATTAGTAGAATTGGCAGAGAGTTTCTGGAAAATAGTAACATAGGAATACATAATCTATCTTGGAAAGAACAACAATGGTTCTGTAGTGCTTATTATGAGCTTGATAAAAATAGAAATAAGTTATTTGGTTTTGCGAAAAATTATGTTTTTGATGGTCTTAGAACATTTTTGAGTTGTGAACATGACCCACAAAACTCCAAAATAATATTAGAAATAGGGGAATTATTAGATAAAAAAGTTCTAGACGAAAATTTTAGGAAGAACATTTTTGAAAAATATGCAAATACTATATCTTTGGTAGATGAAATTGTTGAGAATGCGAGATCTTTTTTTCAAAAGTATGATAAACAAGATTTTAACGAAAGAGAATTGAGAACAAAATTATTAGAAGCTTCTTCAGATCAACTTAATAATCTCTACCTTAAATTACTGGAAGAAAAAACAGAATATGAATTAAAAATTTCAATAGAAGAAATTTTAAATGATTTTGATAATATATCCAAACAGAAATTACAAATACTTGAGTTATTGAAAATATCACTAGATGATTTAGAAAAAATAGAAAAAACTTATGGAACAGACGATGTAAATGAAGGAAAAAAAGACATATTAATTCAAAATGCAAAAGAAAAAATAATTAATTTATTGTTTGAAAGGGAAAATGTTGTTTTGCCAAAAAATTTCAGAGAAGGTGTTTCTAGGGAAATATTTGATTATTCGCCAGAGATTCCTGATACAGACAAGAATGTTTATTTACCGGTTGGTATAACAAGTAGGCCCATTGAAGGAATAGAAAAACCGATAGATTCACTTGCTTATATTTTTTGGCTTAATAATCAGAAAAAAGATTCAGAGCTTGTAATCGTTGATAGTATACAGAAAACAAATTATGAAGTTCTTTACAATAATGGGCTAACATTTCCAATTGGATTTATTGGTCGCGATCCCAAAACAGTTGCTGAGGAAATGGGTTCTCGCGATAAGCAATTTTATAATACATACAAAGAAGCATTTGATTTGGGAATAGACATATCAAAATATCCAAAAGAACATGATTTGAGTTTTTCGGAAGAATTAAAATATTTAAATGATTTGAATAAAAATAATAATGGAGTAGCCAAGACATTTAATTCTATAGTGGAAGAAAGTGTTATAAAAAAAGCAAAAGAAGCAAATCCTGGATTATCAGAACAAGAATTAATCTCAAAGCTTTCTGAGTATGCAAAAGAAGAAGTGGCTATAATATTGTCAAAAAATGGTTTGAAAATAAGTCATGAAAAAGAATTTAGATATGATGTTTTGGCGAAAATATTAAGTGTCTACAAATTATTGGAACAAAACAAAGAATCTGTGATTCGTTTATTAAAAAATAGTCATAACAAAGAATATGGCATTGAAAACCATCTTATGAATTTAGCTGCCTATATTTCTTATTTAGATGATGAAAAATACAGAGATTGTTTAGTAGAAATTAATAATTTTAGTCTTGCGGCAAATGGGATTGAGCGTGAAATAAAGAAAATAAATCTCTCTAATTTTGATTTGGAAAATGGAATACAATTGAAAATAAGAGAAAAAAATAGACAATCTAATTTTATAGAAAGAAACAATATAATAGATAGTCAAATTGAAACTAAAAGATCAAAAATTTCGTCAAACAATAATTTATTAGCAGAATTAACTGTTAAATTAGATTTATTATACAAACAATTGTCTGACGCCAAAGATGAATTGCAAAAATATTTAGATTCCAATCCCGAATTATCGAATGTAAATAGATATTTAAATAGGTTTTATAAATCAAAATTGTTTAATATCAGCCAGGATAGAATAGCTTCTGAATATTTAGATTGTGGAGAAAAAATAAAAACTCAAAACTGGTTTGATACTAGTAACATTCCAGAATTTTATTATCCAACATCTATCACAGGGATGAGCTTTGAATTAAAATCAGAGGAACAAGAAGAGAAATCTGGTTTTAGAGAATTTTATAGTTCCTATGTTGGTAATAGACAAGATTGGATTTATTCAAATCAAGTTCTTGCTAATCCAGAGGCATCGATAGCAAAGTTTTCCGTTTTAAGTAGCAAATTACAAATTGAGTATTTTGAAAAAGTTATAAAGCCAATTTTGATAAATTATTATATAGCAACATCAGACAACAAAGATGAAGCAAAAAATAGATTTTTGAAAGATTTCAAAAATATTAATTCCCCAATAGATGCACTATTGTTTATTCAAAAAAATATTGTAAATAAAGCTTATAATTCATAAGCTATTATAATTTAAATTATTCTATAGCATTGTCCCAAATAATTTCAAATATAGACTTCTGTGTTTTGTAAATTTCTTCATTTTCTATGACTACTCCTATTAATTTTTTCTCCGAAAATGTCATAAAAGAAATTTTGTTATCATAAATTTCCATCTCTAGCGAGAATGGATATTTTTTTGCATCAATAAATTTAATATCGGTAACAGATTTATCGTAATTTGTTAAATATTTTCTTGCGTACTCGGTGTCCGGAACAATTCCTCTTTTTTTTATGTTTAGCTCTTTTCTTTTTTCTACATATTTATCATTTGCACGACCTAAATATTTTTCCATTCCATATATATCTGCATAAGTGAGGATTTCTGTTTTTGATGATAGGGAATCATTTAATACTTTTGCAAGACCATCTTTGCCTTCGTAAATTCTAACACCTGGTTGATTAGAGACCATATTAAAACTTGAAAGCAGCATTGGCATTTGAGATTCAAGAGATATTTGGGCTTTTTGAAGCTCTTTTTCGCGTTTTTCTATATAATCTCTTAATTTATCTGGATGATTTGGTAGAAAACTTAGGATTTTTCCAGTTTTTCCCTGTTTTATGAGACCTTTTTTGCTCAAATCTGAGAGAGCGTTATATATAACACCCCTTTTTATTGGGGTTTTTTTAATTATATCGCCAGCTATTGATTTTCCATTTGTAAGTAAATATTCATATACAATAGCTTCATTTTGGGAGAGTCCCAGCTCTATAAGGAGATCTTTGTGCATATTATTCCCACACATAGGGTGTCCCACCCTATGTGTGGGAATACCTGTGGATAACTTTTAATTGTTATAAAACCCTTTATTTATGGGTTTATATGTATATTATATCATATTTAGAAGATATTATCAAGTAAATTTGACAAAAATAATATATAAGTTTATGAATATATATCATTAAATTATGACAATTATTTATATATTTAATATGTTAAAAAATATTATAAAATAAGCATTTTACAGTATTTCTATATAAATACTGTCATCAGCTATTGACAAATAAAATTAGATATGCTATGATGAGAAGAAGACAAAAAATTCTCAACAAAGGAAGAACTTTAAAAAATACATAAAAAGCTATCTCAATAGATCAAGCATCTAAAGAGATGGCACAAATAAGCAGTGTCTGGAATTTTAATGAAGCTTGTCTAGTTAAGAAACCAGATCCGCTTGTTCGTAAGATGGAGAGATCCTAAAAAATGGATCAAATACTGACAAGTTTCGCGAACAAACTTGATAATCAGTATTCTTTCAAGTAGATATGTGTCATTAAATTCTAATAAAAGGATTTATGACCGTTGAAAGAGAGTCACATCAACCGATGTCTTTTTAAGGAGATCGGCTGGGAAGTAAAAGATTAACCACCTTTTGCTCTCAGGAATTTCCTTACAAAGATATCCCGAACTAAAAACGGGATTTTATTTTAGGGAAATGTTTTGAAAACAAATTTGAAACAGGGCCAATAGTAGCTTGTCTTGGCCCTGGAGTAAAAATAAATAGTTCTTTGATAAATATATAGTAACCGATTTAGCGCAAAATGTGCTGAATAATTTTCAGCAGAAGCAAAAAGCTATAAAAAATAACTCGAGCTTAAAATATTGCTTCTGCGCTAACTTGGTTACTATATAAAGAAAAAAATAAAACCAGATCAGAATATACAGCTAAGTTTTCTTAGCTTTGTACTGGCTTGGTTTAAAAAAATTCCAAAACAGAAAAAAACAAGGAGATAACATGAAAAACATTTATGATCCTAATTATTGCCCTATATGTGGGCAGCCCATGGAAATTTGGAGAACAACCACAGGGCGGGCTGGACGATGCAGGACAAATCAGTGTCCCGCCCGTTGGGAACTTGAAGGGGGGTCTGTGGAGTCTGTCATATGGGATTTTGGATTTACACCCCCACCTCAAAAAATGGCCTACAGACATAATTTAGCTGTCATAAACGGTAGCTATATGCGCAAAACCCCATACTTTGCTGGCATTGGAACGACATTTAAGTCTCTGCAAATATGTGACGGGAGTTGCGTATTCAACCTCTGGATGGACCATTGCAGGTCAGACAAGAAGTTTTCCTATGGGATCACGGGGTATGACAAGTACGAAAGGGAGGAATGGTCTCCCTACATAACCTTGTCTATCCCGACATTTCGAGGACAAGACGAGTTGCTTGTCTTTGTCCAGGGCGGGCTGGATGATGCATTCCCTTTCGCGGAGTACAAAGCTCAGGGTTGTTACTGCCGTCGCCTATTTTTTATAATCGAGGAGATAGCTGGGTTCCTCGAAATCCCAGAACACCTCCTCCCGGCCATGTTTCTGAATAAACAGGTCTGGACCTGTGTTTTGATACGCTGGCCCAAAACTGCTGTCGAGCCTTCCGATGAGCCCTCCGAGGACCCCATCGACCCTATCGAGGAGTCCTCCAGAGAACTTGATGCTCCGGAGGTGGTAGAAATCCTTGTGAAGGATTAGTGCCGGGAAAAGTCAGTTTGCAGCATCTGACTATAAACAAAAACTAGCGGAATATTTTTTCCTGAGAAATCAGGAAAGGAGAAGAAATGAAAGTTTTTATTTAAGCGCCTGAGGTATATGACTTGCCAGGTCTATATCTTTCGGGGGCGCTATGACACAAATACCCGATCCGGTTGGCAAAAGGTTTTGGGGAAGCTTGACTTGGTAAGTCAGCTTCCCCCCTTTAATCAGATTGTTATTGAAAGATAGTAATTTGATATTGAGGAATATAAATATTAGGAGGAATTATGAAAAAAGTTTTTAATGTGTTATTCACCACTTTTTCTGATTAATTAATTTTTAGTCATAAGAAGTGGTGAATAACCGAGTCAGTTAGAAAAGATCCTGACTTTAAAAAAATATTTTCCATTTGCTATGGCATTAGCAAATGTTGGGACGAGATTTTTCTCAATAGTCCTAGATGTGGTAAAAACACTACAAACATTATGATTTCTACTAAGAGGAGTTATAAGAAGAGTAATCTTAGAAAAAAGGAGGCAAAATGCTTTCTTTAACAACATCCACCGGGATCGTTTTTCCAATCCACAGGTTGGTAAACGGTTTAGTGGTTGTTGTTACCAGCAAGCACAGCTTCTCCTTCTCCGACGGATCAAAGTTCGAAGGAATTTCCGAGGATTTTCCTCAAGAATTCCTGAAGGCTTTGAGGGTCGACAGAGAGTTCAGGGTTGTTCAGGACTCGCCTTTTCGGGCGACTGAGTCAACTCAGAGACTCTCTAATGAAGTTCTCTCTCTCTTGAGGGAACTCTCAGAGAAGGCGGACATTGTGCTGGTCCCCTTCATGGTTATTGGTGCCATGAAAGAGATGGGCATTCGCTCTGAGTTTCCAAAGGTTGTTGCTTTTAACGCAACACCTGAGACAGCTCGGGTGGCGGATGTTTCCCAGAAAGTTGTCGATTGCGACAACTGGGCCTGGTAACAATATCCCCGGTGGAACCGCTGATCAGATCTCAAAAAGGTGAGAGAGATGCGGTTAGGTGCAGATTAGCGTGGCTGAATTTATTCAGCTCCAAGAGGTTAAGAGCTTCGTCTGCCTATGCTAGTAGGGTATAAAAGACTCTAGTATAGTATGTAATCTTTATCGGTGTAGACATCCGTTAAATGTTTATAGACGGATACACGTCGAAAAAATTGTATCAGAACAATATAGGTAATGCCATATCTATATTGAAAGGTTAGGGGTGTGTGTTTGGTAAACATTGCACCCCACTACTCACGAGATGTGTATCTCGTCTGATGAGCTCCCCACTAAAGCCAAAGCTTCGGTAGGCACAAGAGCGAAAGTAGTAATTAATAAAAATATATGAAAAAAATAAACCCAAAAAATTTATTTTCAAAAGAAATATTAAATTTTTCTGTAAAGACAAAGAACGGTGTTTTAAGATATATAAATTTTGATAATGCAGCAACAACTCCAGCATTTTTTGATGTTGAAAAACAAGTTGCTCAATATATGATAAGTTATGGATCTGTTCATAGAGGTTCTGGAGAGAAGTCAAAAATTTCTACAGATTTATATGAAGCAACAAGAGATGTAATTAAAAAATTTGTAAATGCAGAAAAAGATTCTTATGTTATTTTTTCTCAAAATACAACCGGAGCTGTAAATGCCTGTGCTTACTTTTTTTCATTTTTAAAAGGGAAAGTTGCTGTATCAGAAATAGAGCATAGTTCTTCTTATCTTCCCTGGATAAAGGAAGAGGGGGGAAAGAAGATTGGATCAAAACAGATTAAATTCAGTGATTTAGAAAAAATAAATGAAAAAATCCAGTTTTATGGGAATAAACAAATTATTGTTTACAAAACAGATAAAAATTTACATTTTGATTTAAAAAATATAGAAAAAATATTAAGGCAAAATAAAATTAAAGTTTTCGTTTTAACAGCATCTTCAAATGTAAATGGATATTGTCCAGATATAAAAAAAATTGGACAAATAGTTCATAAATATGGAGCGTATTTTTTCGTAGATGCTTGTCAGTATTTGCAACATCACAAAATTGATATGAAAAAAATGAATATTGATTTCTTGGTAGCATCTGGACATAAATTTTATGCACCCCATGGAGGGGGATTTTTGATAGCGCCAAAGAAATTCTGTGATAAATTTTTGCCATATCAAATAGGTGGTGGAAATTTACCCTATATAACAAAAAGTGGATATTTTTTAAGATATGAAAATCAATTAGCACATGACCCAGGCACTCCAAATGCTGTTGGCTGTGTAGCTATGGCAAAAGCCATAGAAGTTTTGCAAGATATTGGAATTAAAAAAATAGAAAACTATGAAAAAGAAATAGCAAACAAAATTTATCAAGGACTTTTAAAAAATAAGAGAATTAAAATTTATGTTGATTCTAAAAATTTAAATACAGTGATTCCATTTAATATAATAGGTCTTGATGCTGATTTTGTAGCAGATAAATTAAATGATGATTTTGGGATAGGAGTTAGGGCTGGAAATTTTTGTGTTTATCAATTTATAAGAAAAATTATGAACATAAAAGATGAAAAAGAAATAATAGAATCTGTTAAGAATGGTAATAAAGATAAAATTCCTTCTTTGCTTAGAGTTTCAGTAGGTTTGTGTAATACAAAAAAAGATGCAGATAGATTTTTATATGCAATAAATAAAATAATACAAATATATGGACAAAAAATACAATAATTGGAAAAAATTATTAAGACAAATTCCTGTAAGTATTAACAATTTTTATGGGGATCCTCTTATACAATGGGAAGATACCGTTTCTAAATTACAAGAATTAAAAAAAACGAAACACTCCGGTCCAATAGGTATCATCACAAAAGGAAAGATTACGCAATTTCACGCAAAAACATTATCTGATTTTGTTAAATCTGGTTTAAAAATAATAGTTTTGGTTTCTATATCCGAATTACCACAATTTGAAAAGGTTGGTACAGAACATAGATATGAAAATATAAGAATATTAAATAAATATTCTATTTTAAACATAGCATACATAAGACCACTAACTCCACCATACAATACATCGCAAATCATTTTAGACAAAATATTTAAAAAATTATCTAACGTAGGTGCAAAAACAGTAGTTGCATCTGGATTTAGAGGAGATGATAAGCTTATTGCTGAAATGTCCCCAGATAAAAAAATACAATGGGCATTAAGGGTTAAGATAATGACAAAGGATGTTTATAAAATTTTAAAGGATAATTCTTTCAAATATAATATAAAATTTTTTACAAGAACATCCTGTGCTATCTCTTATTTATTGGGAGATAAAGTTACATATAATCCATATTATAATAGTCCAAATTTAGTTCATTGTGAGGAATTGAATTGTTCAATGAGAAATACATGTAAATCACCCACAGAGCCCAAAAAACATTCTATAGGGTTTTTAAAATTTTTGGGATATGACGTTGAATTCATAAATGGAAATACAAATATAAAATGTGGTGTTAATCCAGATAATAGATTGAAGTGTCCATCTTGTTGTACTACATGTTTCATGTTGAATTGTCCTAGAATTGTAGTAAAAAATAAAAATATAAATTTAGGAGACCTTACTTTTATAAGATTTGTAAGTGGAATTATATCTATGCAACCAGGTAAAAAAGATGATGGGAATAAAGATGTTGGAGTTGTAAGTTTTCCCAACTTTAAAAATATATCTGGAATGCAATGTTTAAATACTTGGTGGCCATATGCAAGAGTCGGGGATACATGTTTTGATTGTAAATATTGTATAGAAAAATATTATGGTTCAAATAGAAGAGAATATGGATTTCCGCCAGTTCAACTATTAGATAAAATTTTAAAATTAAACAATCAACAAAATGTACAAATATCAAAAAAATCAATATGGTTGCCCAGTACAGTGTAAGTATTGTGTTATCACAAAAGTAGATTCTAGGCGCAATATGTGGAATAAGAAAACTATAATAGGTTTAAATAAAGCCGTAACAATTTTTAATCCACCACCAAATTTAGAAGATACAGAATCTCTAAAAGAATTTTACGAATTTCCCATTGAACTTTTTAGAGGAGACATAGTTGGTTTTAATGCCATATCAGATCCATTCTGGCCAAAATATAGAAAAGAATTAGATTATTTTTTGGATAATGTTTCTAAAGTTGCAAAGATAATCGTTTGCGTAACCAAATTTAAAATAAGTGATGAATTATTACAAAAATTATCTAAAATTCCTAATTTTAGATTAAATGTTTCTATTACTGGTCTTGATTTTATAGAAAATACAAAAACAAAAGATAGGTTAGATTTATTAAAAAGAGCAAAAGATTTTAATATAAAAGCTTTTCCGATAATACATCCATATATTGCCGGTCTTTCAGATTTATCATTTTTAAAAGATTTAAAAAATATGGGATATCAACAAATAGATGTTAAGGGTCTTAGATACAATAAAGAGACAATGTCTTCTTGGATGCCAGAAAAGTCTAAAAAATACTATGAGAATACTCAAGAGCATGAGATCCTTCCAGAAGATGGTTGGAGAGAAAAAATATCTAGTGCTGGAATGGAATTAAAATCTCTAAAAGATTGGTATTCTATTGATCCCGGGCAAGATATTCATTTAAATGAGAAAACTGCTGAAAAATATGTTAATAAAATTTTAAAGTATGCAAACATTACGTCATCAGATTCTAATGAAAATGTTATAAAAGCATCTATTAAAAGAAGGTTATAATAATTAAAATATATAATTGTTCTTTAACAATTCTTAATAATATTTATTTGGCGCAGAACTTATTGTTTATTGTGGTTCGCGCAAATAAATAATAATCCTAATGTTAATTAGGGATATTTTTTACTGAAATTATATAGGACTTTTGTGTTGAATAATTTTTATACTTGGTCGTATAATTTTTATTCAATATAGGGGGTTTCTGCGTCGAAAAAATATTATTAAGATAAAATATCCAAAGGAGGATAAAATGCAAGTAAAATTTAGAAGAAAGGGTGAAATAATTACCCAATGGGTAGGTGATGTGCCTAAAGAAATTGTCGCACCTGAAGGTTTCGAAGGCATAGATTTAACTGGATATTCCGTAATTTGTATTAGGGGTGGAAAGCGTGTCCCAAGGATATATGTTTCAGAGGCTAGAAAGAATTTTCCAAACTCCGTAATAGTCTATGATTTTAATTATACCAACGGATTTGGAAGTGGAATCGATCTTCCGGAGAATTTCAATTGTTCTAGGTTGAGGTTCTACAAAACGGAAGAGCAATTAGAAAAAGAAAGAGAAGAGGCTCAAAGAGCTATTATGATAGCACTGAGTCAAGAAATTGTTTCTGAAATTCCAGGCATAAGGACCCATGTAGGATATTTCAACGATTGTGTTGAGGTATCTCCTGATCAAGAGGCTTTTTGCATGGATTGGTGTGTTAAAGCCAAGGACATGAAGGAGGCCATAGACGGGGTGAGTGAAATGATGCCACTCTGGAAAGAGTGGAACAGAAGAGCTCTCGAGGTTTATCTTCATTTATCAGGGAAAGAAAATCCTGGTCATGGCAATATACAGATCCACCCATCCCCCACAAAAAATGACACCGTGGGAGTATGTTATTCCAATAATCCCCGTCGTTGGGTTTATTTTCACAAAGAATCCGACGGGAGTTGGGTGGAGAAAAACAAAGAGGAGGGAAAATGAAATCAATCAAAAGCTCTGTTAATACAAACAGGGCTTTTCTTTTTAAATTTTAGTTGATATTAAAAAAGCGTCAAAGTTTAATTCGACGCTTTTATTTTTTTAAATTGGTTTATACACCACTGGGAGTTTTCCCAGTTGGTATTTGTTCATTTTGCATTTTGTGCCATCTACAACCAACAGTGCTACAAAAGAATACATTTCCAAATAATCCGAGTTTGTTTAAAATTTGATAAATTTTTCCTCCACACATACAGCTGTCATGGAATTTTGGTAACTCTTCTTTACAATGTGGACAATATAATTCTAGCTTTTCTCCTTTTTCAATTTTTTGTTCAGGAACTGTTTTGGTTTTAAAATTGCCCCATATTGAGCTTAGATAAAGATGAAATTGTTCACCCCAAGATTGTTTTGCTAAAAGATGAACTGTTGTTTCTCTGGATATTTGAGTTTCATCCATGAGATTTTTCCCGCAGTGTGGGCAACGCGCATCAACCATTTTTTTGTCTGGCATGATTTCCTCCCTTATATTTAAAAAATCCCTTTTGATAGGGAATTTTTTTTAATTTTTTATTTTAATTAAAATATTCCCGCAGCAGCAAGTATAATTATAAATAATCTATTTTTTAAATATTTATTTATATCCATTTTAGTATATTGAGTATATAACTATTGTTTTTGTTGGTCAATATCATTATTATTATTCTCTTCTTCACTACTCTCGCCGTAGTCTGCTTCGTCATATTGAGTTGGGGGATCTGACTGATCAAAACCGTTATCAATTGCCCATTGTTGTACAGCACTTTCCCATGTTGAGTAATTTGAATCAGAATTTGGATCATCTGGATACAAACCAAGTGGGTCTGATTTTATTATATAATGTAATATTGAATGAACCTTTTTAAATGCTTTTTCTTCTATCAAATCAGATGGTGTATTGTCGGTAGCCAAAAGTCTAGATAATTTATTTATTTTGAGAATTTTTTGTTCTGCAATAGAACCACCAATCATTGGTTTATTTATTTCTATTTTTTGATAATCATTAAATGAATTTGCTCCGTATTTTGAAATAGCTTGTTGCATAAAGGCGTTCCAAATTGGTGCAGACACAACAGAACCATCAGCACCAGCAGACATTTTTTTATTATTATTATTTCCAACCCAAACAGCTGTTGCAACATTTGTTGTGTATCCAACAGTCCATGCATCGTTGAAGTCATTCGTTGTTCCTGTTTTTGCAGCAATTGGGGTTCCACCCATTGTTAAATAATTTTTTTCTCCAAAAATAAAGCTTCTTGCTAAGTTATCTGATAAAATACTATTGACTTTTCTCGCACTCTCTTCGCTTAACACTCTTTCACCACTAGTATTTTTTGCTTCGTATATTGTTTTTCCCCTTGCATCTTCTATTTTTAAAATTGCACGATTTGGTTTTTTGATTCCATCTCTTGCAAAAATAGAAAAAGCATTTAAGTGTTCTATCATTTTTACTTCAAGTCCACCCAGGGTCAGCGACAGTCCATAATCCTTCTCTTGTCTTATTGTTGAATAACCGAAATTTTTCAAAGCATTTAATGCATCAGGAACTCCAACTAGATATAAAACTTTTACAGCCGGAATATTTAATGAGCCAGCAAGAGCCTTTCTTAACGATACCGGTCCGTGTGTTTGTAAATTGTAATTTTTTGGTTCGTAATCTGTGAGGTCTGTTTTAAAAATTGTTGGTACATCGAAGACAATTGTTTCTGGTTGATAACCCTTTTCAAAAGCCTGAGAGTAGATAATTGGTTTTATGGAACTTCCTGGTTGACGAGAGGATGTTACTACATTTACTTGGCCATCTATTTCATCATTAAAAAAATCACGAGAACCAACCATTGTTAATATATCCCCATTTTTTATATCAATACTAACCAATGCCGCATTATTTGCTCCATATTTTTTTGGATAATCAGTTGTTTTTTCTTCTATAATTTCTTGTGCTTTTTTTTGTAGATCATAATCAATTGTTGTGATAACTTTTAATCCTTCTTCTTCTACCACACGTTCTCCAAGCATTTGACTGAGTAAATCTTTTACATAAAAAACAAAATGAGGCGCCTGTATATTATCCTTTTTTTGTTTAAATGTTATTTTTTCATTGAGTGCACCGTTGTATTGATCTTCATTTATATATTCCCGGTCTTTCATTAGTTTTAAAATATATTTTTGTCTATCAAAAAGCGCATCTCTATTTGGACCATAAGGAGAATAATAAGATGGGGCTTGTGTCATTGCAGCTAGTATTGCTGCCTCAGCAATACTTAAATCTTTTGCTGATTTATCAAAATAAATATGTGAAGCGGATTCTACTCCATAAGCAACAGAACCATATGGAATTTCATTAAAATACATTTTTAAAATTTCTTGTTTGCTGTATTTTTGTTCTATTTTGTAGGACAAAATCCATTCTTTTATTTTTCTACCAAGACTTCTTTCATTTGTTAAAATTGCATTTTTTTCAAATTGTTGAG
>JAQVMR010000007.1:0-9893 GCA_028703545.1 Patescibacteria group bacterium | reverse complement strand
TTGGAACAATTTGCGCACGAATAATTGAAAAAATTGATATTCCTTTGTGTTTGTAAAAATTTTTGTCTTCTATTGCAATTGTTGCATTTACAACATGATCAGGAAGAGTATTTATTTCTATTAGTGTTCTTTGTTGCGTTCCATGTAAATCATACAATAAATGTTCTCCAGTTTTATCATAAATTTTTGTACTTTGAACAACGGATCTGTCTATGATTTTATTTGGATCTGGTAAATCCTTAGAATACCAAGCAAAAACCCCAAACATAAAAATGGCGCTAATTAAAAATATAATAATTAAAGCAAGCACAAATCTTGACCAGAACAACCTTGTGTTTTTTGGCTTTTGTTTTTTGAGCCATTTTTTATTATAGTAAACAGTATTCCTTAACTGTATATTTAATTTTGTTGGTTTTCTTCTCCTGTTTATGGTTCTGTTTTTCCATTGATTACTGTTGTTTCTTATCATATAAAATTTGTATAATTTTGAATTTAATAAGATTAACACTTAACTTCTATTATAGCAAGATTTTATAGTTTTATAAAATTAAATGCGGTATCTGGTCTAGATACCGTATTTTACCAATTTTTTGTTATTTTTCTCAATAACCAATCTGCTACTTTTAATACCCATGGTGTTTTCAAAAAAATGTTAATTATTTATAAAAAAATCCGCATCTACAAATTGTAAGCGCGGATTAAGATTTTATAAACCCTTACATTCTGGTACATTCTAGAAATAGTTTATTTCTTATTTTTTTCATTGAAGTGGGTATGAGGTTTAATGTCCTCATACTTAATGTTATACCAATTGAACACATTAGAATTAAACAAACTTCCCGATTCTTAATTATGAAATTGGCTTCTGGATATTTGAGGACATTAATTAGTATTGGTATAATTATTAATCCGATAAATATCACAAACAAAATAAGGGTTATATACATTATAATCATTAAAAAAATATGACTATTTTGTATTAATGACAGTTTTTTCTCTTTGTTTTTCATCTTTTCCTTCCTTTTTATATTCATATTTGAATTGATAATATTAGTATATATATAATATTAGTATATATATATAATAATGTCAAGTATTTATAAAATATGTTAGTATTGCTATACTATATATTAGTTTTTTAAATAAATTTAAATTATATGCAAAAAATAGATGACAAACAATTAAACGAGCTTTTAAGTAGAGGAGTTCAGGACATAATTGGTAGAGAATTATTAGAGAAAAAGTTAAAAAATGGAGAGCAAATGAAGATTTATATTGGTGCAGATCCAAGCAGACCAGATATTCATTTAGGTCATGCAGTTGTTCTTAGAAAATTAAAAAAATTTCAAGAATTAGGGCATAAAATAATTTTTTTAATTGGTGATTTTACTGGTCAAATAGGAGATCCAAGTGGAAAAGACGAAGCAAGAAAACAACTTTCTGTAGCAGAAGTAAAGAAAAATGCAAAGACATATAAAGATCAAATTTCAAGAGTTTTGGACTTTCAGCACTCTAATAAACCAGAAGTAAAATATAATTCAAAATGGAATAAGAAATTAAAATTTCAGGATTTAATAGAATTATCTTCTAATTTTACAGTTCAACAATTTTTAGAAAGAGACATGTATCAAAAAAGATTAAAAGAAGGTAAACCAATTGCTCTTCATGAGTTTTTTTATCCATTAGTTCAGGCATATGATAGTGTTGTGATGGATGTTGACATGGAAGTTGGTGGAAATGATCAGTTATTTAATATGCTTTGTGGAAGAACCCTCATGCAGAAATTAAAAAACAAAGAAAAAATTGTAATAACATTTGAATTATTAGAAGGAACAGATGGAAGAAAAATGTCAAAATCATACGATAATTATGTCGGTGTTAGCGATACACCAAATGATATGTTTGGAAAAGTAATGTCTATTACAGATGATTTAATTTTAAAATATTTTAGGCTTTGCACTGATTTGGAAATGAGCGAAATCAAAGAACTAGAAGAAAAAATGAAAAATGGTGAAAATCCAAGAAATTTAAAAGCAAGACTTGCATATGAAATTGTGTGTATTTATCATGGAGAAGATAAGGCAAAATTAGCACAAGAAGAATTTGATAATGTTTTTAAAAACAAAGAAAAACCAACTGATATAGAAAAAGTTTCTATAAATGAAGATAAAAATATTGTTGATTTGCTTTCGGAATTTAAATTAGTATTATCAAAAACAGAAGCAAGAACAATGATAAATTCAGGCGCTGTAAAAATAAATGATGAAAAAATTACTGACATGACTTTTATATTTAAGCAGGGTGAAAAATATTTGATACAAGTTGGAAAAAGAAGATTTTTAGAATTAAATTAGGACTCAAGGATTAGAATTAAAACTTTTGTATCAAAGAAAAAAACCGAGGCTCAATTCTCGGTTTTTTATATTTTTGAGTTATTATGTTTCTTTTTTTTGATCTGAAATTTCGTTTTTGGGTTGCCAATCTTTTGTATCACAGGAACCTTTTTCTTGAACCTCCTTTATTATCCTAGCAACATCTTCAGTGTCAAGAAATAGCTTGTAGTCGGGGTGTTTTTGCATTTCTTTTTCTTTGATTTCAAGACATATGTCTAATACGTTCTTGATAGTATTAATAGTTTCATCTCGCGTCCATCCTTCTTCCGGGCCAATACCACTTAGTAGTGGTTTGTATCTATGCCCCTCGGATCTTCCTATCCAAACACCAAATTTTTTGGGTTTGTCTTTGATCTCAGCTACGTATAGACAGAGATCCTCACGATTTCCTAAGATTTCATAAACAGTTAATCTTTTCATATTATCCCCTTTTATGTTTATTCTAAAAATATCTTATAGTATACATTTTATTTGTCAATAATATTTTGTAATATATATACTCGTGGGGTAAAATTATTTATATGATTAATACAAAAGAAAAAGAGTTTTTTAATTTTATTTTTGATAGACAATTGCTTTGGTATAAACGTTTTTGTGAAAAAGCTAATATTTGGACAAAAGATAAAATACTTCAAAAATATAAATTTTGTAATGTATATAGAGAATTAGACAAAGGAACTTCTTATATAATAGAAAAATTAAAAGACATAAAGGATAGAAAAGTTATTTTTCAAAATATTGTATTTTATAGATTTTTTAATAAATACAATCTTTATGAAGATTTGAAAATTGATATAATAAAAAAATTTGACAACAGAACAATTCAATTATTGACAAATAATTTTAATAATCTAAAAAAATCTGGCAAGACAATATTTAATGATGCTTATCTTATTTCCGGGAACAAAACTAACGAAGCTAAACATATTTTTATTTTAAATAATTTGCAAAAAATTTTTGAAAGTAAAAGTTTAGAAAAAATTATACAAAAAATAGACATCTCGAAGACACCAGAAGAGTCATTAGAAATAATAAAAGAAATTCCGAGTGTGGGAAATTTTTTAGCTTATGAAATTTGGGTGGATTTAAGTTACTTTAATTTTTTTAAAAATAGTTGGACTGATAATGATTTTGTAAATATTGGACCCGGTGCAAAATGGGGACTCGAATTAATCTATAATAGAAAATTAAAAAATATCGAACAATTGGAAAAAATTTATCATTTATATGGAATTCAAAATGAATATTTAGATAAAATTAAAAAAAATAATACCTCTTGGCAGGAAATAGCACATAAAAAATGTTTTTCAAATTACCCATATTTATCAATAAGAAACATAGAACATTCGCTTTGTGAGTTTAGAAAATATACTCGTCTTAAGGAGGGATTGGGTAAAAAAAGATATTATAAATAAATATTTTTGGATTTGACATAAAATTTTAATAGAGTTAAGTTTTATTTAAATTAACAAACATATATTTGGAGGAAATAATGTCACGCAAAAAGTTCGGTTCATTTGATCAGCTAGATATTTTTGATGATCGTACATTTGAGGTAGTCGACAATAAACACACCAGAATAACCCTAGAAGAAGATTCTCAAAAAAAATTAATTACATTAATCGGTTATTTGGGATTTAGTCCAGAATTAGTAAAAGAAGAGTGGTGCGACGTCTTTTATCTATTTGATGAAGATATTAAAAAAAGATCAATAGAGGCGAGGCTTTATACTCTGGACATTGCATATGAATGCATCAAATCAAATTCAATTGTTTGTCTTAATACCGGATTAGGCAAAACTTATATAGAACTCATAGTTGCTCTTCATTTTTTGAAATATAAAAGTGTTGGGAAAAAAGTTCTAATACTTTCACCTACAAAACCTTTATGTGTTCAACATAGAGACAAGAGTAGAGAGGTTTTGCCAAATCATAGTGCAGAGGTATTGACTGGCAATGTTGCAAAAAAGAAACGTCAAGATATATGGCAAAATAATAAGATAATTATAGCAACACCCCAAACCATAATGAGAGAACTGAAAAATGGGAGCGGGATAGGAAGTCCAAAAGATATTCAACTTGTAATATTTGATGAAGTTCACAATATGACAGGAGAGTATGACTATACAAATCTAGCTACCCTGTATAGAGGTTCGGATCAAAATATTCGTCTTTTGGGATTTACTGCCTCCCCGGATTCAGATCAGAGTAAGTTAGAAGAATTAAAAAGGTTTTTTGCTGTGGGCGATGCTGGAGTTATTAGTCGCACAGAAAAAAGCAAAGATGTTGTACCATATGTTTATGAAAGAAGCGTTGTTAGAGTTGTCATAGAGAGACAAGCATGCGATTTCAGAGAATACCTAAGAAAGATTATTAGAGATGAGTTTTTGTCTCTTTTGAATTCTTTAAAGAAAGAGTTGGTTTATGTTGAATCTGAAAATTATAACTTTTTAGGGCTCTTAGAGAATTCTTTATATAAAGATCAGTATGGATATATAACTAATATTAATATAGAAGCATTTAATAAGTTAATATTAGCCCTTCGGTCCGTAAAAGAAAAAAATCAGGATAATCCGAATTTGTATCGCTCAATGAAAGATTGGGGACTTGTAAATCTTTTTAATATCTGTCTGGTTATGATAGATAAAGGAATTCATGAGTTAAGGGCTTTTTTAGAGAGAAAATTTTATGAAAAATTAAAACAAAAACCATCTCAAAAGTCATTTAATTTAAATTCAGCAATTGTAAAATGTAGAAAGGCTTTTTGTGAAGAAAATTTGTGGACGTATAAAGTGCCGTTATTAAATTATTATCCAGAGAAATCGAAACACAATTGGCGTTTAGTTTATGAAGATGCAAAGCTTCAAGAATTAGAATCTGTCGTAAGGAATAATTTAAGCAAGCAAATTATGGTTTTTGTTTCTTATAGAGATACCGTAGAGAAGGTTGTTGAGTATCTTCGGACAACTTTTCCAAATAAGAAAACAGAAAGATTTATTGGCCAATCTAATAAGATGAAGGATTCTGGAATGTCACAAAAAAATCAGGGAGATATTTTAACAAAATATAAAAACAGAGATATAGACATTCTAATCTCCACATCAATTGGAGAACAGGGTTTAAATTTTTCCTCTCTAGATGTCGTTGTTTTTTATGAACCAATTACTGATGTAAGAAGAGTAATCCAAAGAATGGGAAGAACTTCTAGATTTAGAAGCGGTACTGTTTATGTTTTTGCATACAAGGGTCAAGAAGAACTTCTTTTAAATATCTCTTCCGCAAAACATAGAAAAGTTGAAAAAATAACAAATTTTTATGAAAAAAATAGAGGTCGTTTTTGAAACGACCTTTTCTATTTTCTATTTATAAATTCTGTTGTATAATTTATTTATAATTATAAAACAAATATAATAGTATGGGAGATTCAAAAATGGGATTATTTAAAAAATCCGATACAAAACAAAAAGAATTAAAAAAAATTAAACCCGAGGAATTAAATAAAAATTTACTACCAAGAAATTGGATAGAAGAAGAGGAGGAAGAGGGAGAATTATTAGTCGATGTTTATCAAGAGGGAAATAATGTCGTGATAAGATCAACGGTTGCAGGAGTTCATCCCGAAGATATTGATATAGATATTAATAATGATATGATTACAATTCGTGGCAAAAGAAAAGAATCATCTGTTATTGATGAGGGTGATTATTTTTATAAAGAATGTTATTGGGGAAGTTTTTCAAGATCAATTATACTTCCATGTGAAGTTCAAGCATCTAAAGTAAAAGCAGCTTTAAAAGATGGTGTTTTAACGGTTGTTTTGCCGAAGATTTTGAAAGAAAAATCAATTAGGATAAGCGTTGAAAGAAAATGATTCAAATTTTTTCTATAAACGTTAATTGATTAAATGCTTTCCCCGGGAGGCATTTAATTTTTTTATAAAAAATGGAAGAAACAGTGATACAAAAAAAGATATTTTTAAAAATTATAACCATTATTTTTATAATAATTTTTTGTGTTTGTATTTTCTTTTTAATTTATAGTGCAATTTTTGCACAAAGGGTTTATTTGGGAGTTTATGTTTCGGGTAAACACGTGGGTGGAATGACTTATTCAAATTTATACAATTATTTAGATAATAAATTAAAAAAATTTGATGAAAATGGAATAAATTATAAATATAATGACTTTATTTATAATATAAAACCAGCAATAGAAGAATCAGAAGATATGGGGTATAGATTGATTTATTTTGAAACAGATAAGACGGCGAAGAGGGCTTATAGTTTTGGGAGGGGATCTAATTTTTTTAACAATGCCATAAATCAAATTTTAATTTTAATTTATCCCAAAAAGGTAAAATTAGATTATGATTTTAATCAAGAAAAGTGGCTGGAGATTTTGCAAAATAATTTTAAGCAATTTGAGAGGGAATTTATATACCCAAAAGTAATTTTTAATAATAATGATATTACAATTTCCAATCCTCAAGATGGGAAAATTTTTGATTATAATAAATTAATGCAAATTACAGAAAAACAGATTAATAATTTAAACAGTGGTGATATCAATTTAGAATTAGAAATCATAAAATGTCCTGTGTCTGTTGAAGAAGCAGATGACAAAAAAGATTTAATAAAGCAAATAATAGACCTAGGGGAAATAACATTAAAATTTGAAGATAGGTTTTGGAATATTGAGGCAGATGTTTATAAAAATTGGTTAATTGTAAGGCAAGTAGAAAAGAAAATTAAAATTGGATTTGACTTCGAGAGTTATAAAAAATATTTAGAAGAAAAAATTGTTAAGGATGTCAATATTGAAGTTCGGGATGCAAAATTTTTGATGAAGGGCGGTAAAGTAAGTGAATTTAGTGCTAGTCAAGATGGTAGACAGATTGATTTAGAAAAAACATTAGAGATTATAGAAAATAATTTAAATGATTTAATAAAAGAAAATGAAATTATTGTTAATATTAGTAAATCAGAAGTTGCAACAAAAGACATAAATGATCTGGGAATAAAAGAAATTATAGGAACAGGGGTTTCAGATTTTAAAGGAAGTCCAAAGAACAGAATTCATAATATAAAAACCGGAGCTGCAAAACTAAACGGACTTTTAATAAAACCCGGAGAAGAATTTTATACAATAAAAAATTTATTACCAATTGATGCTGGGGGTGGATATTTGCCAGAACTTGTTATAAAGGGAAATAGAACAGTGCCTGAATATGGCGGGGGATTGTGTCAGATTGGAACTACAATGTTTCGAGTTGCAGTAGAGTCAGGATTAAAAATTACCCAAAGACGCCCACATTCATATAGGGTTGTTTATTATGAACCCGCTGGAACCGATGCAACAATTTATGACCCAATGCCAGATTTAAGATTTATCAATGATACCTCGAATTATATTTTAATTCAGACAAGAATAGAGGGAACAAAACTTTATTTTGATTTTTGGGGAACAAAAGACGGTAGAGTCGTAAATGTAGGGAAACCAGTAATTTATAATGTTGTAAGACCTGGACCAACTAAAATGATCGAAACTACAGAATTAAAACCCGGTGAGAAAAATTGTATCGAATCAGCTCATAATGGAGCAGATGCATATTTTGATTATAATATTATATATAATGATGGAACAAAACACGATGAGAGATTTTCTTCTCATTATGTTCCGTGGCGAGCAGTTTGTTTAGTTGGTGCTAGTGCATCTAGCACAATTAATGATAGTAGTGGATCAACAGGAAGCTCGACAACATCAACAATAGAATAATAAATTAATTGAAAATAAAAAATAGTGAATAGTAAATATTTTTATAGTATTTTAAGTTCAATATTTTTATTTTCTGTATTAAGAATTGCAAATGTGCTTTTATTAAACATCCCGGCCAATGTCCCGGGATTTATTAATTTTGTTGTATTTATTGTTTCTTCCCAAGGTTCGTGCGTGTGACCATAAAATACAAAATCAAAAATATTGTTTTTTGCTAATGTTTTTGCTAGCCAAGGAAAATGACAGAAAGCAATATTTAAATTATCAATTTTGAGTTCCCCGGATTTTTCATAAACAATTACATTTTTTAAATTGATATTTTTTTTAAATAACCCATACATTTCATCCACATTGCCAAGAGATAAATAAATTTTTCCTTTAAAATTTTTTGATAAATATTTTAAAGTTTCCATGTTTGTTACATCTCCACAGTGGATTATCGTATCAATTTTTTTTTCTTTCATAAATAAAAGCATTTTATCAACGCGAAGTAAATTATCATGAGTGTCTGATATTATTCCTATAAACATATTAATTTTTAAACCACTTATTATATAAAAAATCAAAAAATCCATCGTCTTTCATTTTTAAAATTTGAGAATCTATCTCGCCCCTCAAATAACTTTTTGAATTTACAGCTATTGTATATTCCTGGTTACTTTCTATTTTATTTGAAATTTTAAATTCAGATTTGTCTTTTATAAAATGGAGAATTGGTAGTGAATCATATAGGACAGCATCGACATAAGCATTTTTTAATTTTTTAAAAGCTATTTCTATGTTTTTGTATGAAAATGTTTTTATATTTTCATTTTTTAAAATTTCTTCACTCGTTGAATTGTGTTCACTCGCAACTCTTTTTCCCCTTAAATCTTCAATAGATTGCGGTTCAAAATTTTCTTCTTTTTTAGAAAATAGAATTATTATTTTTATAATGTAAACAGTGGCAATTATAAGGGCCACAATAAATATTAGAATTAAAAATAAAATATCTTTTTTTTGATACGGAGCAATATCATAAAAAGACATATGAATGATTGAATAATACAAATATTGAAATGATTGAATTATTCCAGACCCATAATCATTTGCAATGATATTATAATTTTTATGGGAGAACCATATAAAATTTGATATTGCAAAAATTACAAAAATAATAAATGAAATTATTTTTATAAATTCTTTGAGGATATTATTTTTTATTATCTCTCCATTGCTTAATTTATTATTTTTTCTTGTAAGTATAAGAAGTCCTGAGCTTAAATAACTTGTGCAAAAATCAAAATCATCATTTCTTTTTAGAGTTTTCGTGATCCCAGAAAATGCCACTTCATATTTACCCCGCTTTAATCCCTGTATTAAATTTTTGAATGGGATTTTTATATACTGATATTTTAGATTTAATCTGCTCGCTATTTCTTCCCATAAATCAATTTCAAAACCAATATACCTAACGCCACTTTTCATTACAAATGGATTTAGTAGGGAAATGCCAACTTTTATTGTTTTGTTTTCCATATTATTTATTATAGCAAAATTAATAGAAACATAAATTGACAAAATACAATTCGTCCATTACAATATGAAAACAAAATAGAGCCTACGGTACGGGCTCAAACAGAACACTTACATTTTAAACATTATTTACCTAGAAACATATTTTTGTTTCTTTTTTGTTTGTTTCTTTCTAAATCAAGGACTTCTTGTGGGGTTAAATAATTAAGAC
>JAQVMR010000006.1:11707-27716 GCA_028703545.1 Patescibacteria group bacterium | reverse complement strand
ATTATTAATAGATATTTACCAAGATACTTAAAATATTATAATGAAGAAAGATTACATCTTGGCATTAACTTAAAAACACCTAGTCAAATGATTACTAAGTGTTGCCAAGCTATTGGATAGAAGACGTTAAGTTGGTTCCGTGTAGTTAATGACGTTAGAACTACAATCCAACAATATAATGGATATATTTATATTCCCGATTTGAAAGAAATGGAATAATTTACCCCACTACCCCACTCACTATATATTTTAAATAATTAAATATTAAAGACAAAATGAGACACGATAAAAGGCAATCCCAAATTAGGAATTGCCCTCTAAATCATTTATAATTTTGTATATTTCCTTCCAAGAAGAAACCCTTTGTATTCTTGAGTCAAATCCATCTTCTAAGTTATAGTTCCATAGAAATAGGTATAGATTTGGCACAAAACCTAATAATTCTTCTAAAACCTCAAATGTGTCATCAATAAAGACATCCAAACCTATAGCTGACTTCAATTTACTATTACCATTGTCGATGCCAACAAAATCAACTTTAAATTCTGGCATCTTTCTTGAAAACCATTCTTCCGCAATTTCTAATGCAATTCCATTACGTGTTGTTATAACAGAAATACTGTGTCCACTTGCAATAAGTTTGCGAATATAGTAAATTGCGTATCTAACTGGAGACATTAATAATCCAATTTTTCGATTATTTGAAACTGAATGCTGTAATTCTAAATATTGTTCATGAGTAAGTAATTTCTTCTTTCTCACTATAATATCTCTTGTAGATTCCTCTGCTGAGATATCAAGATTATAAAACATTTTTGCACCAAGAGATTTAAGTTTACTGGTATCAGAAATAACACCATCGAAATCTAGGCCTATTTTCAATTTACACCTCCATTATATAATATAATTATTTAATATTTTTTAATTTATAAATAACAGTTTTTTTACCCGAAACAAGTGTTGTATATTTATTTTCAACATTAAAAAGGGATTTATATTCTTCTAAAACTTTATCAAAAGTACCGCTATTAGCAACTAATAAAACCATTATTCCATTATTTTTTACAACTCTATGAAATTCTTTTAGCATTTTTGAATAAAACAAATCTAAATTATCTATTTTTTCAAAAAAACCCCAGGGTGGATCTGTTACTATTTTATCAATATAATTATCAGATAAAAATTTCATATTGAGGGCGTCTGTGTTATGTACAAAAAAATTTTTTATATTTTTACTCTTTTGAATATTTTTAATTTTTGATTTTAAATTATTAATTAATTCATTATTTATATCATATGATAAAATTGTTTTATATTTAGATATATAAATTCTTTGAATTGGTATAGAACCATAACCACAAAATGGATCTAAAAAAATATCATCTGAATTTGGTTCTGATAATAAACATAATATACTAGCTAACTCTGGTCTAAGTTCGCCTTTTGCTAAATATTTTTCTTGATTTGGATTTTTTGTAAAACGAAGTCCAAAAAAAGCACACCCCTCACTTCTAATTGAAATCCAAAATTCCAAATCTGGTTTTAATTTATTTATTCTAAGTTTAGTGTTCTTTGTAATTTTTATTTCTAGGTCATTTAATAATTTTTTATTAACAGATATTAGTTGATTTTCAGAGGAAACTATAATCCTAAAAGAACTTCTATTATTTTTTAATTCTGGAATATTATAATCTATACTTTTATCTAGAATAATATTTTTTATAATAGAATCTGTGTTTAAACTTCCTATGTCTTTAAAAAATTTTAATACAATAAAACTATTATTAATAAAATTAATTCTCTTGATGGATTTAATCTCTTCATTAGATTGATACATAATAAGCCCATCTAACAATAAATCAATACTAAAAATATTAACAACTCTTGGTAAATTGTCCGCTATTACGCTCTGAAAACCAGTAATAAATGTTGAAATATATGTTCTTTTCATATGTATAAATAACTATTTCTAGATTAGCATTTTTATTAATAAAATAAAAGTCTTACAATGATATATGTTTTTTAACAAAGTCACTAATTAATCTAGTTGTATTATATTTATATTTAACAAAATCTTTTTGTTTTCTTAATAAAGTTCCTAATTGATTTTTATCATATTGATCAATTAAATTAATTACTGAAACAAATTCTTCTGGAGAATTAGCAATAAATACCATTTTTTTTAATTCTTTGTTAATTCCTTCTATGCCTAAATTAGTACTAATAATTGGTAAACCAATAGCAGCTACTTGTAAAATTTTATTTTTTGTACCGGCACCACTAATCATTGGACATACGAAAATACTTGCCTTTTTTAATTCACTTCTTATATCATTAACAAAACCTGAGAAATGAACTCTATCAGAAGAATATCTAATTAATGAATCGTCTGGACTTGGACCAATGACATTTAATTTATAGTCTTTTGATAAAAGTGGCATAACATCTTTTATAAAAAATTCACAAGATAATTTATTTGTATCCACATTCATTACACCAAAAAAGGCCAACTGTCTATTCTTTTTAATTAAAATTTCTTTACTGCACCAATAGTCAATATTGATTCCATTTTCTAAGACGATAAAATGTTTCTTATTACAATTATATTTAGAAATTAAATACTCTCTATCATCATTAGAACATATAATTATATTTTTATACGTATTACAAATTTTTTGTTCATAAATCCCGTGTTTAAAATATTCCTCTATTGCCAAAAGCTTATTTACACCCCTACTCACAAGTCTTAATCTATTATAGTATTTTGTCATACTATCTGTAATATCTATAAATATTTTTTCTTGGTTTAATAATCTTGCATATTGCGCCATTCTTAATCTTTTAATATATATGCAATCAAATTTTTCTAAAGATAATTTCTTTAACGTTTTTTTCATCTTAAGACTAAAACAATAGGCCACCCTTAATGGAATTGGTAAAAATAAACCCGCGCAACAAAATAACCAAGATAGTATTTTGGGATGATAAATTCCTATTGCCCTATTTACATATTTTTTAATATCATTTAATTCTTTGCTTTCTTTTTTGCTTTTCAATAAGCTAACTAAAGTTATATCATATCCTAATTTATAGAATTCAATAATAATATTTTTACTGCGTATTCTATTAAGATTATTTGGTGGTGAAGGTGTTATAAATAAAATTTTCATATACTTTTTCAAAAGAATATTGATTTTCAAACATTTTATAATTACTTAATCCAAATTCTTTTAAATTATTTTTTTCTTTTATTAATCTAATAATAATCGAGCTAAAATCCGAGTCATTTTTTGCTATAAATGTACCACTGGGAACATATAATCCCTCTATTCCAATATCCGTGGCAACAACCACTTTTTTATAAGCCCAAGCTTCTAAAATTTTAATTCGGCTTCCACTCGCAAAATATAAAGGAACTACGCTAATCCAACTTTCCTGCATAATCTCTGATTTAATTTCTTCGCTTACGTTTTCTATAAAATTTATATTATAATCTTTATATTTTTTAATTTTTTTTGGAATATTGGAGCCAACAACATTTAATTTTAATCCCAGTATATTTTTATTAATTTCTGGGAATATATACTTCAAAAAATGTAATAAACCATGTCTGTTTGGGGCCCATCCTATATTTCCAATAAATATAATAGTCGGGAAACTAGATAATTCTACATTTAAGTTCAAAGTATTTTGGATATCAAATGTATTGGGAACAACAATAATTTTCTCATCTTGTAGATCAAAACAATTTTTAAAAAATGTTTTATCCTCATTACTTGTTGCAAAAATTCTTTTAGAAAAATCTAATGATTTCTTCTCAAACTTTTTTAATAAAAAATATTCTCTTTTTAAAAAAATATTCTTAAGTATACCTGAAAATCTACTAACTCTATCTATAAGTCTAGCCTCCACATTATGTTCATCAAAATAAATATCAAACTTTTTTAATATATTTCTATCTATATATTGAGTAGTGGAAAGCTCCGAACAAAATATAAAATCAATTTTATGTGTATCTAATATATTATTAATTTGATGTTTTATTTTTCTATTAAAATATTTATATATAAAAAATGCCTGGTTTAGAATAATTGCTCTCAATAAAGTTAATATCATGTATAATATTGAATTATTATAAAAAACACCAAAAACTTTTATATTGTATTTGGATAAAGATTTTTCAAATCTATTACCATATTTTTTATTCCAAAAACCTACAAGTATTATATTATACCTTTTACTTAAGAATTTAATCCACGCCATATTACGTAAAGCCCCGCCATCATAAGCTGGTACTGGAATAAATTTTGTCAAAAATAATATATTTTTCTTTTCCATTCTATATTAAATTACTAAAGACAAACCACCGTCAACAATAATTGTTATTCCTGTTATATATTTTGCCTTATTTGAAATTAAAAAATCTACAACATGTGATATGTCTTTAGGATTACCCATTCTCTGTAGGGGAATTTTTTTATTTATATTATCTAAATCGTGTTTTGTATTAATATATTTACTATTCATATTTGTGTAGATAGAACCTGGTGCTATTGAATTAACTCTTATATTATTCTTAGATAATTTTAATACTAATTCTTTTGTTAACATATCTAACGCTGCTTTAGAACAAGAATAATGAACAATACCCCTAGGAATAAAAGAATGAATGGATGTTATATTTATAATATTACCACTAATTTTATACTTTATCATTTTTTTAGCTACATATTGACTCAATAAAAAAGCTGAATTAAGATTGACATTCAAAAGTTTTTCCCATTGATTTATTGTCATGTCTAAAATATCAACATCTTCTTGATATGCAGCATTATTAATAAGTAGATCAAATGCATAATTATTTCTATCCAAATATTTTATAAAACTATTTAATTGTTTTTTATCTGATAAATCTATATTTTTTGTTATTATATTAAAAGAATTTTTATTAAAATCCCGTTTTATTTTTCTTAATTTAGTATCATCTTTATCTATTATAAAAACACAAAATTTATTTTTTAATAATATTTTTACAATTTCGAAACCTATGCCATTTGCACCTCCAGTAATTAATGCTAATTTAGTTTTCATATATATAATACAATTATTAAATTTTTTTATATAATTTTAAATAAACACTTATAGATAATTGATCCATGACCCCTTCCTCAACTAATTCTATGCTATTCCCATTAATAAAACTATTCATATATTCTTCTTTTATGTTCTTAATATAAATAAAATATTTTTTATTTTCAAATAATAAAATATGATTTTTATTAAATTTTAATAAAGATTTCAAAAAAAATAATAAATGAAAAAATATTTTAATAAAACTAGATTCAATAGATAATTTAAAACTATTAATAACTTTTTTATTATCGATTCTTTGCTTAACAGAACCAAGTCTTCCTACAAATATAAATCTATCTTCTTTATTTATATACTTACTTAAAAAATCAAAAATTATTAAAAAATCATTATAAATATTGAGTTGGAGAAATCTTTCCCAAAACCAAGGGACGGCAACTGTATTATTTATATTCAAAATAAGGCTTGATATCATGGATATTAAAATCCCATCCTTTTCCATTTTCTCAGATCCAAACTCCATTATCCAATTATCTTTATATTTATTTTGCCAAAAAATAACATTTTTATAAAACTCTTTATATGGCCATTCATATACATGTAAACCAATATTAATATTTTTCAATTTTTTGCTATATTTTTTCAATAGTTGCGGATTTGAAAATGATATATATATTGGCTTATCACTATTTTGTTTTATATTATCTATGTATAAATTTAACCATTTATATATAATACTAAAATTGAATCCTTTTACATGATCTATTTCATTAAATAATTCCCACGCATAAAGATTTTTGTATTTATCAAATATTTCCAACATCTTATGGAATTTACTAAGTCCATACTCAATATTTTCTACATAAAAAAAATCGATTGGCTTGTTAAAAAAATTACACCCTAAACTTGTTTCAAAAGTATGTTCCTTATCATCCCAATTTATATTAGTAGAAGAAAACTCATTAAAATCAAAGAGTGTTAAAATTATTTTAATATCCAAAGAAGCGGCTAACTTAATTATACTTTCAAACTCATCTATTCTAAAAATGTATTCTTTATTCCTATATTTATAATAATTGAAAGAAAAATCAGATAACCAGATCCTACAAATATTTACTTTTTGATTTTTTGCTAAAATAAAAACTTTCCTATAATATTCTACTGGATCTGTTCTTTTAGGAGGAAATGCTATATTTATACAATTATTTAACATCTTCTATTTTTATAGTTATTGATTTTATAATTCCTATAGTTTTAGTTATTTCTAAAAATATACTGAATATAAACATATTGATGTTTTTTGAATATAGTAAATTTTCTATAGGAACTTTAATTAATAATGATAAAACCCTTTTCATAAGAAAAAATATAAAATTTTTATTCTTCTTTGCCAAAAATCCATCTGAAATGCCTTGCCAAAACATTCTTTTAATAATCCATTTCTTCTGTAATCTATCTAAACCAACCCAGTGATATATAATTGCCCTGGGAACATATAATATCTTTTGATGACTAGAAAAAATTTTATTAACTAATTCTGTTTCTCCGTTAGAAAGTAATAATGTACCTCTTCTATCAAAAAATTCATCGAATCCACCTATATCTAAAATTCTATATTTATCTAACATCATATTTCCCCCACCTGGAGATTGGTCTCTTTTTAAAAAAATACCCCTATCTCCATAATTTTTTTCACCAAATAAATAATTAAATTTTTTTGATAAATAATTGGGATGAATAGTTTCATAATCATTTATTGTTTTACCAGCATATATGGCTATATTATTTGTTTCATTTATACCATCCTTAAAAGCCTTGATCCAATTATCATCTGGGTATGCATCATCATCTATAAAAATTACATAATTAAATTTAGCAATCTTTATAGCAATATTTCTACAAATATTTAGTCCTTGCTTATAGACGGAGACAATTTTTAAATTATCATATTTTAAATTTTTCAAAAAATCTTGCGTATCATCTTTTGAATTATTATCAACAATAATAAACTCATCTTCTTTGTCTAATAAATTAAATATAATACCTACATATTTTTTAAGAAAATTAACTCTATTATATGTTATCAAAACAACGGATACATTATTCATATTTTTTATTATTAAAATTTTCAATACATGTTTTACAACATTTTAATAAATTTTTATTTTTAAATTTTGCTCTCATTTCTTGAAAATATTTGTTATTCCAAACATTGTTATCTAAAAAATAACCATAATCTTTTCTTGGAGTTATAAATCTACCGCAACCACAAACAAATCCATTAGCATCTATACTAATATTTTTCCAGTGCCAAAAACAACAAGAACTTATATTATTTATATCTTTATTAATTAAAACAGGAAAGTCAATTTTGATTAAATTTTTGTATTTGTCTCTTAATTTATTAAAAAACACTATATTTTTATCTTCATTGAATAAACATTCTTCAAAATTAAACTCTTCAATATTTGAAATTATAAGATTGTGAAATAAAACCTTATCGACATTTAAATCCAAACCCAAAGAAATAAATTCCTCAGCTAATGAGATGGTTTTTTTTGATAAAACTCTACTGATTTTTATTTCTATTCTGTTTTTATATAAATATTTTTTTTGTGTTAAATCTTTTATATTAGATATTATTTCATCAAAATAATACTTTTTCGTACCAACTAAATCTGCATGCCTTATACTATCAGATTCATTCAAACTTATAGTTATTCTTTTTAAACCACTATTTAATAATTTATCATTTATTTCTTTTGATAATAAAGAGCCATTTGTAACTAATTCTGTTATTATTTTATTCTCATTAGCAAATTCTATCATTCTAAATATATCTTTATTCAATAATGGTTCTCCTACACCACAAAAACTACAGACCATAATATCATTGAATTGATAGATAATATTTTTAAATGTATCAATACTCATGTCTCCATATGTATCACTATGACCTATATTTATAACATTATTGTCTTTTGCATCGTTTGAATGATTTGTACAAAATTTACACTGAAAAGTGCAACGATTAGTTGCATAAATCTGCAACCATATTGGATTGTAATGACATTTTAATGGTTTAAATTTAACAAAAAATTCATATTTTAATCTATTAATAATTTGTTTTAATCTAAAACCATAGATAAAACTTTTTAAAACTTTTCTTAACATATCTTTTTCAATTCAATTAATAAATCACCCGCAACACAAGAAATATCAAATTGTTTTACATCTTTTACTGCATTATCAGCTAAATATTTATAATGATCAATATTTTCTATAACATTTTTTAATTTAATTGTTAAATCATCAATATTTCCAGATTGAAATAAGATGCCATTATTATTATCTTTTATAATGTCTGGAATTGAACAACAATTAGATGCAATTATTATATTACCAGAAGCCATTGCTTCTAGAAGTACTATACCAAATCCTTCAGACAGTGTTGGAAAAACAAAAATATCGGAATTTTTATAATATTGCACAATTTTCTCATTTTTTATATTTCCATGAAATGTAATAACATTGTTTAATTCTTTTGATTTTACTAAATTCTCAAGATAAATCCTCTCTTCACCATCCCCAACTATATCTAAAAATATATCAATGGTATTATTTCTTACAATTTTATCTATGGCTTTTATTAAAATATCTACCCCTTTTGATTTTACTAATCTTTGTACGCATAAAATTTTAATTTTTTCATTAATATTTTTATTTTTGGCAAAAAATAATTTAGTATCAATTCCATACGGAATATTTTTTATTTTATCTCCATTGATACTAAAATTTTTTATCAAATAATTTTTAATAAAATTTGATGTCACCAATATTTTTTTAGAATTTGGTAAGAAGGATTTAAATAATAATTTAAATAATAAATTGTTGTTAAAAACATCACTACCTCCCAGAAAAACAATATTTGGTATCTTATATTTTTTGGAGAAAAACAAAGAAGCAAAACCAGATGGAATCATAAAATAAGTAATAATAATATCTGGTTTTATTAATTTTAAATACTTTGATATAAACAAAAAACTATATAATACATGAATAAAATAATTAAAATTCTTTGGAAAGATTTTACTTGGATACTTTATTAATCTACTATTATATCTAAATATTTTTATATTATCTATGACTTCATATTCTTTATGCTGCTTATAGAATCTTGGAGTTAAAATATTAAAAGTAATATTATTATCAATTTTCTGAATTTCATTTAATAAAAGTCTAAGGCCAATTTCTTGTCCACCGTCAATTGGAAAATAAGATGTACTAATTATCAAAATATTTTTTCCCATAATTATATTCCAATTAATAATTTTAATAACAATTTTTCTCTACTCATCTCATAAGAACATATTCTTTTATATAAATTTTTGTTGGTATTATTGATGCCAGGAATCGTAGTGCATAAATTATCAAAAAAAGGAAACAACTCTTTGTTAATATTATTATTAAAACTTTGTGGATCTCCAAATGGATAAGCAAAATTCTTTATATCTATATGAAATAAATTATTCAAAAAATTCCTAGATTCTATAGTTTCTTTTTTATAATTAGAAATTTTTGTTAAATCAAAGTGGTCTATACCGTGACATCCAATGGTCATGCCCCTCTTCAGCATATCTATAATTTGATCTTTATTTAAATAAAAATTATTATTCTTAAAATCTAAAGAAAACTTTAAATTTAAATCTTTTAATTTATCTATTATTTCTTCTTTAGAATAATGATTTCTTATATATTTTGTTAAATCTAACAAATTGTTTACTGATATATTACTACCTAAATTAAAATACTTAAAAATCTTTTTTACGCCCAGTAGATTATTTAAAATATATAAATTATGTGTCCAAAGTATTTCATCTTTATTTTCTAAATAAACAGTGTTTAAATAAAAAGTTGCTTTTAAATTTTCGCTTTCAAGAATTGGCATTACGGTATGATAATTATCCGCCAAACCGTCATCAAATGTTATTATTAACGGATTTTTTATTTTCCTAGATTTAACTAAATCCAATTCTGAAAAACTTATTATATTAAAGTGTTGTTTTATAATTCTTAATTGATTAATGAAATTACTTTTGCTAATACATAACCAGTTTGGTAGAAATTCGTGACTTTCGCAAACACTATGATAACATATAATTCTAAGATTATAAGGATGATAAAATTTTTTAAAAATTTTATAGAAATTTAACCCATATAAAGTTTTTACCAAAAATTTTTTCATATGAATAACTTTATAAACTGCTTATTAAGATTATTATAATTATATGCATCTATTACTCCTGATTTTAATACACCTGAATGTTTTACTTTTTTAAAATTTGATATATATTCGGATATTTTATAAACATCATTTGCCTCAATAAATTTATTATTAAAATCCCTAGACAAAAATTCTAGTGCACCATCTTTATCTCCAAGAACCAAAATGTGGACATTTAATTTTTCACATTCATATATTTTCCCAGGAATTCTAAAATGGCTCCATTTATCATAAGGAAATTGAATTATTGACAAATCTGATTTCACAATATTTTCTAAACAATCTTTTTTATTAATATAACCGAGGTATTTCACAGAAAAAAAATTTTTATATTTCTTAATCAATTTTTTAGTTATATAATCTATTTCCCCGAATATTGTAAAACTTACTACAAGATTGGGATTATTTTTGACTGTCATATGTATTGCTTCAAATAAATAATCTGGCTGATGTTTAGAGTAATAACTACCAGCATATATGATATTAATAACATCATTTTTATCGTTTAGAGCAATATTATTCAAATTAATACTATTAATGAGAGATTCATCAAATCCATTCGGAATTATATTATACCCTCTATTAATATTATAAAATTTTTCATATCCATATTTCATCCATCTATTATTTAATATAACTCTATAAGCATCTTTAATGATTATTTTTTCTATAAAATTTTCAATCTTTATCCTCAATTTAACAAAAAACCCACTGGAATAATTCATTGACCAATCTGGAGTATCGAGCCATGGCTCCCTTAAATCTACAACATGTCTTATATTAAATAATTTTGATAAAATCCAACCGATTACTAGATTGGATGATGGTGGATAAGTTGAAAATATATAATCAATTTTGTTTTTTCTTAGTATTTTAATTCCTCTAAAAATTGCGAAGGGAATAAATAAAAAATATTCATCTGGAAACAATACAAACAAATAAATAATTTTTTTTATAAAATCAATAAAAAAACTTTGAGTTTTCTGCTTGTCTTTTAATGTATAATTATTACTCCTCTTTTTTAAAATATTCTTTAAATATTTCAATAAATCACATACTCTAAATATATTGTCAGGATCAGATCTCTTAGTAAAAGAATCTTTTGTGGTTATTACAAATACATTAAAAGATTGATTTAATACATTAAAAAATTGTGATATTCTTTGAGTTCCCCCAGATTGCTGTGGTGGAAAAATATAGGAAATAAACAATATATTTTTCTTATTATTACCCATAAATAATTAAATAAAAATCATTATAATAACACATTATCATAATGATTTTTTTATTGCAATGTATATTTTTTATTGCAAAAAAGATCCTTTAGTTCTAACCACAACTTAGGGTATCAAAAAAACACTGATTATATCAATGCTTTTTCAATGGCTCCGTGTCGTATGGGACATTAGAACTATAATTCGAAATTATGATAAATATATTTATATTCCTGGCCTTAGTCAAATAAAGTAATTTACCTTGCTACTCTACTCACTATTGTTTCAATATTTAAAAAACGACAATAGAAATTAAAAAAAACCTAAATAATGTGGTGAAGTTTATAATTTAACATTAAAAATAAAAAACAGCTCAGTGCTTGAACTGTTTTTTATATATAAATCTTTTACTCTATATCTTCTCCAGTTATGTAATCTCCAAAAAATGCTTCGTTTAGATCTTTAACTAATTTAGCCCAATTTTCTCCATATAATCGTATTGCTGTAGCTTCTGTTTTAATCCATTGTATTAAACCATTATCACCAACTAAATATACTTTTGGAACACTGGGTATTTTTATTAAAGTGCCACTCTTAAATGGAACATTTTTTCCTAATGGATAAGAATATAAATCCTGCGTACTTGTTGTATCAACAAAAGAAAAATCTTTATCAAAGTATGAACGCCATATTGCCTCACTTGGATATGCATGTCTTACTTTGTTATCATCTACAAAATATACTGTACTTATATCGCTTGTCTTCATCCAATTACCTGTTGTCCAAGATGTGTTTGTAATTGTATTTGTAGTCGGAGTAATGGTCGTGGTCGTGATACTTGGAGTGAAACCTCCTACACTTCCTCCAGCTGCTACACAGCTTCCATTACTTAGTGTATAACCAGAATTACATGAAACTGCACAACTTGGATAACTCGCTACCGTTCCATTAGAAACGCTAGACGTAGTACAAGTTAAAGTATAAGTGTCTGTGGCAACTGGCCCAAAAGAACCATCGGCATAACAAGCACGACTCTTAATAGTGTCAGTTAAAGTTACTAAAATAGCAGATTCATAAACGTTACCAGTAGTACAAGTGGTCGGAGTAGCACAGGTTGGAGTTGTGTCATCAGTAGTATAACAAATAGCTGTTTGGCCATCTGCAGTTAAGGTAACGCTTTGAGTTGCATGATAAGTACCAGCAACTGGTGAAGCAGTAGGTGCTGCAATTACAACTCCATCCATACCAGTTACTAATCCTGGATTAATTGTTCCTCCTGTTTCTGATGCTTGTAATGGGGCATATAAGCTGAAATTTAAAATAACTGCTAAAGAAAATAGAAAAATTTTTTTCATCATATTTTTTTATTTAATAATTTTATTTATTAACTCAATAATAATTAACTCATTTGGAGAAAGAAGATAATTCTTCTTTCTCCTATAAATTAACTATTTTATCTCTATCTTGACTTTATTCCGTAAGAAGTTGAATAAGATCCACCTGAAGAGCCTGATGGAATTTTCATTTCAACTGTTACAGCAATTTGATTTCCAGCTGTTTCAGGATCTAGATCTCCTGTTATTGTCATATCTTCACTATAAGTACCAGCTGTTACTATATTAATAGGATCATCTGAAGAGGCTTGGGATGAATAAAATCTCATATTTCCACCTGCATCAATAGTGTGACTATTACTTTGCCAATCATCAAACTTCATATTAAATAGTGTTTCATTAGTTGGTACGGTAACATAAAATGTCCATGACCAACCATCAGAAGTACTAGCATCACCATCTGGCCAACCACCATCAACTGCAGCATAGCTCTCTATAGAATTAATACTAGTTACTGCCAAACTTCCATTACCCTGTCCGGCCGTAGCGCTTTCCGTAATAATTACTGAATTACTATACTCACTTACATTACCGGATTCATCTGTAGAATTAGCCCTGAATGTTGTAGTTGCTGATTGTGGTAAACTAACTGCTACTGACCAAGCTGTTCCACTCTTTGGAACAATAACTGTTCCATAAACTTCCGTTCCTGCAAATACTTTAACCACTTGAGTTGAATTTGAATCAGATGTCACTGTACCAGAAATAGTATAATAATCTGCATTGACTGTGGCTGCTGCTGTGGTAATCACTGGAGCAGTAGGAGCAATCTCGTCACCCAATGTACTAAATGATACGTGCGCTGAATTAGTCATAATATTTCCTGAAGAATCCTGACATCTAACATAATAATTATATAATGTATTTGCTGTTAATCCTGTTAATACCTGAATATGAGTCATTGCTCCTGTATCTTCCATTGTAGTCATGTTATCATAATCTTTTTCTGTATTAGCATATGCACAGGTTGCATTTTCATTGGTAGTAACTGTAAGTGTTGCTCCGGTTGTAGTAATTGATTCAGCAGTAAACGTATTTACAATTGGGGTATGAGAATCAATCGCAATTGGATTTCCTAAATCTACGTAACTTATGCCAGCTAAATCAGTACCCGCAAAAGAAATATTAGCTAATCCTTCAACTGTTAAATCGTTTGGTACTGTCCAAGTATAAGTCCAAACAGTAGCTGAAGTACGACTCATGGTCTGAGCTGTCACGTCGGCAAGTGTACCAGGGGCAGCAATTGTTATTGTGGGACTACTTGTCATATCCTCATTGAAAGTAGCTGTTATTAATACCTGAGCGTAGGGGTTAACATAAGTAATTACTCCGCCACCGACTTGATTATATACTATTGAACTCAAAACTGGAGCATCATCATCTCCACTAACTGTTTCATCACTTATAACTTCAGAATTAGCGACCATATTACCAGCCTCATCTTGAATTTTATTTAAAGCAGGTGTAACCTCTACGGCACTTCCATTAACTAAATATGTTGCTACATTAGTTGCATCTTCTGCTAAAGTAATAACTAATGTTTTAGTAGCGGGGGTATATACACAAGTAGCACCAGCCAAAGTCTTAGCTGTACCATCAGGACTATTTATTAAAGCAATTTCATTACAATCGGTCCAATCTGAATCAACTGCTGAAACAGCATTTGTATCATTGAAAACAAGTGTAATTGTGTCTGGTCCGTCTTGAATAGAAGTTCCTATTATAGCAGTGGTTGGAAGTGTTGGTGCACTAGTATCTTGTGTTGCTGTAGCAATATCAGCCGCACTTTTATTTCCAGCAGCATCAGTAGCAGTAACAGAAGCAGTAATTATTCCGTCTGCTAAAGCTTCTGGAGTGGCAGTTGTACCATCAATAGTTATACTAAATGCTGTGGCACCCTCAGTAAGTTGCTGAGTACCAGTTTTACTATTTTCTCCATAGGCTAAAGTTGCGGTTACTAAAGAATTTGCTTCAGCTGTACCTGTTACAATGATAGCTGCTTTTTCAGCATTATTAATATATTCATCTGTAGCAATATGTCCAATTACAGGAGCTGCTGGAGTATCAGCATCACCAACTAAAGTATTACCATCAAAGTCGCTAACTGTTACTGAATTTCCTGATGGTTCGTTTAAGACGCAGCTGATTGGTAAAGCACCAGAAACCCAATTGTCATTATCTTCAGCTACTGTATATGTTACGGTATATGTTCCGTCTGTATTATTAATAAATGTTGGAGCAACATCAATAGAGTTTACAGTACAAGCACCAATCGTTAGATCTGCTTGACTTCCACCTGCTGTTAAAGTGGTGGTAACAATGTCACCAACTTTTAATGTTCCAGTGCTTGGAGTAACAGCAGCAGTAGCTGTTGGAGCAGAAATATCTTGTGTTGCTGTAGGATCAGTATCAGCTGCACTTACATTTCCAGCAGCATCAGTAGCAGTAACAGAAGGAGTAATTGTTCCATCTGTTAAAGCGAGTGGAGCGGCATCTGTACCATCAATAGTTATACTAAATGCTGTGGCATCATCAGCAAGTTGCTGAGTACCAGTTTTACTATTTTCTCCATCGCTTAAAGTTACGGTTACTAAAGAACCTGCTTCAGCTGTACCTGTTACAATGATAGCTGCTTTTTCAGAATCATTAATAAGTTCATCTCCAGCAATGTGTTCAATTACAGGAGCATCAGGTATACCAGTATCTTGTATTGCTGTATCAGTAGCAGCTGCACTTACATTTCCAGCAGCATCAGTAGCAGTAACAGAAGCAGTAATTATTCCGTCTGCTAAAGCACCTGGAGTGGCAGTTCTACCATCAACAGAGATACTAAATTCTGTGGCATCGTCAGTAAGTTGCCAAATTTCGGTTTTACTATTTGCTCCATTGGTTAAAGTTACGGTTACTAAAGAATTTGCTTCAGCTGTACCTGTTACAATGATAGCTGCTTTTTCAGCATTATTAATATATTCATCTGTAGCAATATGTCCAATTACAGGAGCTGCTGGAGTATCAGCATCACCAAC
>JAQVMR010000006.1:0-11607 GCA_028703545.1 Patescibacteria group bacterium | reverse complement strand
AGTTACGGTTACTAAAGAACCTGCTTCAGCTGTACCTGTTACAATGATAGCTGCTTTTTCAGAATCATTAATAAGTTCATCTCCAGCAATGTGTTCAATTACAGGAGCATCAGGTATACCAGTATCTCCGGTAATAGTATATGTTGTTTCTGAAGTAGCTCCACCAGTAGCTGGATCTGAGGTTGTTATTGAATTAGTACCCAGAGTAGCAGTGAATTGATCACCGTTTGCGATATCAGCACTTGTTTTAATTACAACGAAAAAATCATCTCCAGCATTGTCACCTGCATTATCAACTGGAATGGCAGTTCCCGCAGTATTAATAGTGGCAGTAAGACCCGTCCAATTTACTGATGCGCCAACATCAGCATCGCTTGCATCAAATACTCCGTGACTTGCACCAGAGTCATCATAAATAGTAATACCAACTTTACCAGAAGCTAAATCATTGTTAGTAAAACCACTAACACTAGTAAAATCAACTGACACACTTGTTAAAGTTTGACCGTCTCCACCATTATTTATATTAATTCCAAGTATAGCAGTGGGTGCACTAGAGGCTTTAATGGTTTGACCGCTAGTAGTCAAATCTGTATAACCCGTATAGCTCATTACCGCTAAAACAATGGCTACACCACAGGACATAACTATCACTAATGACGAAAAAAGTAGCGTTAGTTTTAGGGTCTTTTTTTTGAAAAAATGTTTCATATTTTTTTACTTAATTAATTTTTAATATTTTATTTAATTTTGAGTTAAATAAATATAATTTTTATTTTATATATAAAAACCCTGCTTGAAATTAATCTCGCAAGGAATATGATTATGGTTTAAAAAAGATTTGAAGATGTCACCTCTCTTTAAAATTTTAAAACTTTTATTTTTGTTTTTCATTTTTATTATTTAAATAAGATATTGTTGGACAAGTTTACATAAATTCCAAACAAATAACTATAAATAATTTTTTGTTTTTTGTGCCCTAATTATACGACGAAAAAAATTGAAAACCATTGTTTGTTTTTAACAAATAAATTATACCATAAAAATCAATTAAACACCAAGCTCAGGGACACAACTTAATTACACCTAATTCTAATAATGAAATTCTACTAAAATTATAACACATTTCTCAACAAAATAAAAAGAATTACTACTAAAAATACTTAACTATATGTCCATGCAATTCAATTATATATTATTTATTGATTTTCAAATTTTGAACCACTCAAATTTTTATTATTACATTTTCCAATTTCTTTTAATGTTTGTCTTACAACTTTCGCTATCAAAAAAAATGATTATATCAATGCTTTTTCAATGGCTCCGTATAGTTCATGGCATTAGAAACATTATACGGGAACAAACTGAATATATTTATATTCCCGATTTGTAGGACAATAACTCAAATATACCCTATTCATTGCTCTGGAGATTTAAATCTACCAGTGTCGTCCTTTTAATCGTTCTAGTTGTTTTTTAATGTCTTCGGGTTTTAAATCACAATTATTTAATTCTTCTATATCTATCCATTCAAAATCATACTGTCCAACATATTTAGTGTCTCTATCAAATTCTGGACCATTACCAGAACCAATTTCACCCCCCACAATATCGCAAAGGTAAAAATATTCTTCCTGACCAATTGTTTCTGGTTTTTTAGAAATCATTTTGAGAATTAATTCTTTTACTTTTATATCCAACCCTAATTCTTCTTTAACTTCTCTAACTAATGCCCGCTCATTAGTTTCGTTCTCTTCTACGCCACCCCCTGGTATTACCCAATAAATAATATCGAATTTGGTTCTTTTTATGGTTAAAATTTTTTTATCTTGTATAATAACGGCTCTAACTCTTTTTGTATGCATATTTTTATATTCAGTTATAATGATTTAATCATATCAATAATCTAAGTAAAAATATATATTAGTTCTAATTACAACTTACGGTATCAAAAAAACATTGATTTTATCAATGTTTTTTCAATGGCTCCGTGTAGTTAATGACGTTAGAACTATTATACAGAATTATGATGGATATATTTATATTCCTGATCTTAGAAAAATAAAGTAATTTACCCCCTGCCCTACTCACTATTGTTTTCTCAATCTTTCCTTATTTATAAAATTCACTGCTAAAAAAGTAGCAATAGGAACCGCTAAAATCAATCCAATGCTTCCGGTCAAAGTTCTAACTATTTCTGTAGCCATCATTTCATTATCTATAACTTGATTAAATGTTAAGAATGGTTCTTGCCTAATACTAAATAAAATTAATAACGGTAGGGATGCTCCAGCATAAGCTAAAAATAAAGTATTTACCATTGAACTTAAGTGTGAAACTCCAACTCGCATAGCTTGTTTGTATGTTTGATTTTTTGACAGTTCTGGGTTTGATATTTTCAATTCTTTAACTAGTGCTACTTGAGAAATAATTACATCATCTAAAACACCCAGAGCGCCAATAATAATGCCAGACAATAAAAGACCCTTGATATTTATATTTCCTCCGCTAAGCCCAACTAAATATGCAGCTTCTTCACTAGCAAATCCCGTCAATTTTGTCATTGCAGAAAATAAAACAGATAATAATCCGGTAATTATTAGAGAGATTAAAATAGAGAAAATGGATATAGTTGATGTTCTTTTCAATCCTTCCGTGATATATACACCAAAAATTAAAATAACCAATGAACCAACTAAAGTAATAAAGAGTGGATTTGCTCCAGATAATATTTGAGGAATAATAAATTTCAGAATAATTAAAAATGTTAATAACAAAACTATAAGCGCTCGAAACCCTTTCAATCCGCCTATAACTATAACCGTTAACAAAAATAATAAAACTAGCCAATAAATATTAGTAGTCCTAGAAAATCCAATTACATAAAAACTTTCTCCTCCATCTGGCTCAACACTATAATGCACCAAAACCTTATCACCAACCTTATACTCATTAGCAGATAAGACATCGTATTCAGTTCCATCAAAAAATATTTCTTTATCTTTCCACTTACCTTCAGGTCCTTTAAGTTTTATTTTTTGTTGCATTGAGGTTGACCCATCGTCGCGAATAGTGCTTTTTTGTTCAGAAATTTCTGACACCACTGCTTTAAAAATTTCTTCTACTGCTTGAAATTGAATTTCTGATTCCTGAAAAGTGGTTTCATCTAAAATTATCTCTTCATTTATATTACTAATTGCAATATCTTCTGCATTAACAAAATTTGTAACAAAAAATATACTAAATAAAATTATTGAAAAAAAATAAAAAATAAACTTCTTCATGATAATTAAAATTAAATATACTTAATGAAATTATATTTAACTATATAATAAAAATTATCTTGTCTATTGGATTTTTATCCAAACATTAATAATTGAGGTTTAAATATTAACATCAATCCAATCAACAACATTATTATTCCACCAATTAGACGAGATGCTCTTGTATATTTAGTTGTTACTCCAGTCATCTTCAAAGTAATCATGGCAACAAAAAATACAAACAAATCATCAAGCATAAAAAAGAAAACATAAAGCAGAATATATAAATAATATTTAAAACCACTCATTGAGTTTAATGCTAATACCTGAGTATAAATAGCTGGTAATCCAGCAGAACAAATAAGTTCAACTAAGTTTACCACAAAAGCTAGAGCAATTATTCCAATAAGAGATAAAAATAAACTATTTTGTTTTATAATAGACTTCATTCTTTCAAAAATTCTCTGCCTTTTTTCTTCCCCAGTTACCTTACATCCACTATCTTTATTCAACAAAAATTCTTTTATACTATAAAAACCTCCAAAAAGTGCAAACAAACCTATTAAAATTCTAAACCATGCAACAAATCCTAAAAATAATATCAAATTAAGCCAAGCTGACATAAATAAAAAATAAACAAATGAAGATGTTACTATAAACATAATTCCCAAAATCCACATCCTTTTTCTATCTTTCATCCCCAGGAGCAAACTAATTAAAAATAATAAAATCCACATAGCGCAGGGATTAAATCCATCAAGCACACCCATAACTATAGTAATAAGTGGCAGGGAAAAATTTACTACATCAACTTCTCCTAAAACTGATAATTTAATTATTTTTTTATCTTGTATTTCATCAACAATTATATCTTCTGTATTATTTTTTTCTTTTTCATTTTCTTGATTTATGAATTCACTCTCTATAACTTCAACTGGATTTTTTATTGTATTGATATCATTTGGATCATTAAATCCAATAATAGGAGCAATTAGGTCATTGCATTTATTGATTAAACATTTATCTAATTTCTTTTTGATATTATTTCTTGTTATTGTGTCTGAGTAACCAATAAAATACTCGTCCCCTATAACTAAAAAAGGTACCCCGTCTACCTGCACATTGAATTCTTTTGCGATTTTTTGTAAAAGTAAAATATTTTCTCTATTATTATATATTTCGTATTCATAAATTTTCAAATTCTGATATTCTGTTTGTGACCAATAATGTAATAATTCTTTTTCCTCTGCACAGTGTGGACAACCATCCCCATAAAAAAAATAGGTATTAATTTGATTACTCTGTGCATCTGAAAAATTTGGTAACAAAATAAAAACAAATAGAAATAAATAAATTATTTTTTTAATTACATTTCGCATAATTATTTATTTTTATTTTCGTTAATAATTTCAATTAATTTGTCCTTTTTTATTTCACCATTGAGTCTTAAAAATTCTTTTCCATCCTTATCTAAAAAAACAAAAATTGGCAATACTTTATCTATATTATATAAATTTACAGCTTCTTTATCATTGTCAAAATCATAATATTGCGTTTCGAGCCAGGGATTTTCTTCTTCTATTTCTTTCCATCTTGGTTTCATAACCAGGCATCCTGGACACCAAACTGCCCCAAATTTTAATACTTTCATATGTTTTTAATTAATAATTAATTATTTTATTAGCGATTAAAGAAAATATTTTAGCAGCCCTAGAATATTTTTTTAAATTCAATAATTTACCATCATCTCCTAAAATAACAATTTCTGGATCAATTGGAATAGAACCTAAAAACGGTATTTTATACTGTTTAGCAATTTTTAATCCACTACCATTTTTAAATAAATTAATTATACCTCCACAGTGAGGACAATTTAAACCACTCATATTTTCAATCAAACCATAAATTTTCAAATTTAATTTTTTAGCAAAATTTATAGCTTTTTTAGAATCTAACAAAGACACTTCCTGAGGAGTGGTAACTATAATTGCACCAGATTTTGGTAAAAGCTGAGCTATTGAAAGCGGTTCATCTCCCGTTCCCGGTGGAGAATCAATTATTAACCAATCTAAATCTCCCCATTCAACATCCTTAACAAATTTTTCAATAATTTGCATTTTGGCTGGACCCCTCCAAATTATTGGATCATCTAAACTCGATATAAAATAAGAAATTGAAATCAATGATAAGTTTTTGTTAATCTTTATTGGTTTGATTTTATTGATCTTAGATGAAATTAATTTATAATTTTGTACGCCTAACATCATAGCTAAATTTGGACCATGTATATCTGCATCGAGCAAACCAACTTTTAGCCCCTTTCTTGCAAAGGCAAGCGCCAAATTAACCACAACGGTAGATTTACCGACACCACCCTTACCAGAAAAAACTAATAATTGATTTTCTATTTTTTTAAACATAAAAATTATTTTTTTATTCCATTATTAATTTCATCTTCAGAAATTTTCTTGGTACAAAAAAACCAATCATAACAATGTATGTCTTCTTTATTTTCCATTCTTTCTTTTGCAACACCACAAGAACCTGCTGTTGGGACAATAACGTCATCTCCTGGTCTCCAATCAGCCGGTAGGGCTACCGAAAATTTATCAGCTACCTGAAGTGCAATTAAAGCTCTGTATAATTCATCAAAATTCCTACCCAAACTTAATGGATAATAAATAATTGTTCTTATGATTCCTTTTGGGTCTATAAAAAATACCGCTCTAACCGCTTTTGTATTACTTTCTCCTGGTTGTATCATGCCATATTTTTTTGCTACCTCCATTGTAATATCCTCTATTAATGGAAATTTAACTTCAACATCTTTCATTCCTTTATATTCTATTTTTTCTTTAATTGTTCTAAGCCATGCTATGTGACTATATAATCCATCAACAGATAAACCAACCAACTTACAATTAGCTTCGTTAAATTTTGTTTCCATGCTTGCAAATGTCATAAATTCAGATGTACAAACTGGTGTAAAATCAGCCGGATGACTAAATAATATAACCCAGCTACCCTCATACTGCTCTGGAAAATTAATTTCACCTTGTGTTGTTACGGCCTTAAATGATGGAGCCCTTTCCCCAATTCTTGGCATTGATATAATTTCATTTGTTTGTTTTGTGTCTTCCATAAATTTTTCTTAATTAATAATTAATTTTAAAATATTTATTTTACAATTTTAATTGCTTTTCCATTTATCAAAGCATCTGCTATTTTTCCATAAGCCGAATAAAGTATTCTCTGATATGTACTTGCAGATGTATTCATTTTTTTAGCAGCTTGTTTTTGTTCTAAACCATTAATATGTCTTAATTTATATGCCTCTATTTCTTCTATTGTAAGTTCTACAATTTCAAGTTCCCTCATGGGGATTCCCTGGGGCTTAAAATAAGTAACACCTGGATTAAAATTTATTTTTCTATAAAGTCTTGGTCTTGGCATATTATTTTATTAATGCTGTTTATAATTAAATTTATTATATTATCTAATACAAATATTGAAAAGATGCAATAAATTTGATAATATCTTTTATAAGAAGGTGCTTCGGCCCTTCACTTCTTGTGAAGGGCCGTTTCCAGTGCCTTCTTTTATTTTTCATTTTTCAATGCCCGCTTTTCTGCTTTAATAATTTCCAATTCTTCTAAAAGCATTTTTTCATCATCTTCCAATGCTTGTAATTCATTTTTAGGAGATATAAATCTTCTAAATCCATATCCATTTCTACATCCATAACCTATTCCCATTCCATTTCCACAACGACCCAATCCTCTACCGGTTCTTGCACCTTGACCCATTGGGCCAGTACCATTTAATCTTGGCATATATTTATTCCTTTCTTTTGTTTAATGTAAGCAATTCGATCTTTATTTATTGCCTATTATGAGTATATACCCATAACTATACTATGTCAAATAATAAAATCATATTCAGTTTTAATTACAACCTATGGTATCAAAAAAACATTGATTTTATCAATGCTTTTTCAATGGCTCCCTATTGTTCCTTATCTTCGAACCTATTTTATAAATCAAATTTAATAATTTACTACTTATAAATAATAATTAATTGTTATTTTAGTCATACATAATACCTAAGTTTCTTTCAGTTGGGGTTTTCCAATCTATATTATATTTTTCTAAAAAATTTTATATTAAATTTTAATAATTATAAACTATTTATTATTTAATAAATAGTTTTGAAAACCAGCCAAAAAGACTAAATCCCCCTTCTACGTTTTTTAAAGAATTCTCAACCTGTAAATTTGTCTGTTCTAAATTTTGTATTTGTTCTTGTAATTTATTTAAATCTTCTTGATTTATCAATTCATTATTTATTTGATTTAATTCGTGAAGTTTTTCTTTATTTTGTTGTAAAATTTTATTTACATTATTTATTTCTTTATAATTTAGACCAAAGAAAAATCTCACGAATTTATTTCTGTTTTGTACTCTCTCTAAACCCAATTCTAATTTTTCTTGATTTTGATTCTGATTCTGAGCAATTAATTTTATTTGCTGACCAATTCCTTGATTTCTTTCTGCTAATTGTAGCATTTCTTGAACAGCGTTAGCTACCATACTTCTTCTTTGTTGTGCATTATTAAGACCATTTTGATTTTGAGCTTGAGTGCTTGTGCTAATTAAAGCACCGTCTTGTAGTCTTTGTTGAGTTTGAGTCTGTATTTGATTTGTATCACCTTGACTTTCTACATGAACCCTTTGTCTCACTTGGTTCTGAGCAGAAACAAATGAAAAACCAAAAACAAGCAAAAAGAAAATAAAAACACCTATAATTAAAGTTTTATTTTTCATATATTTATCTCCCATTACTTTAAAAGATAAAAATCAATTAAAGTATTAAAATTAAACTATCTCCTATAATTTATTATAACACTTTCAAAATTTTCCTGCATTATAATAATTCTTCATCAAAATTTGCTTTTTCAAATTTCTCATTCTACCTCCACCATCATACCTTTGATAAAATCCTCTCATTGGTCCTCTTTTCATTAAAAAACCATCTAAGCCCAAATAATCTATTAAAAAACCTGACAATAATATGCTTATAAAAATAATTATAATTACAACTATAAAGTTCTTTTTGTAAGAAAAATCATATTTTTTCAAAAGTAAAATACCTATAACAAAACCCGGGATTGCAATGATTGGCGCCCACCATGGAAAATTATTTAATAATTGTTCAAATCTTATTTGCCTCATTGGCCCATGGGTTCTCAATGAAAAGGTTATCAAACTTACCAAAAAAACAGAGCTTACAATAAGACCTAAAAAAGCACAAACCATAACAACAGAACCCAACACAAAATACCACCTGGGTTTCATTTTTATTTTTCCTTCTCTAATATCGGAGATCAATTCTTGTGCTTTGTCTAATTTTTCATTGTTTGACATATTTTTTTCATTAAAATTTTAGCCCTGTTAATTCTTGTTCCAACTGTAGAAATCGGCAATCGCAAAATATCACTTATTTCTTCATATGATTTTTCTTCTAGAAAAAATAACGATATTGGCTCTGAATATAAAATAGGAATTTTAGAGATACAGTCTTCTAATTTTTCCCTTAATTCATTTTTGGAAAAGTCTAATTCTATATTTTCATCACTTTGAAAATCCATATCTTCTAGAAGTGGCATTTCCCTTTTGTGTTTTACAATTTCATTTATTGCCTCATTATGAGCAATTCTATATATCCATGTGGAAAACTTTTTTTTTATATTAAAATTATTTAAATTAATAAATGCTTTAATAAAAGTATTTTGGACAACATCTTCTGACTTATACTCGTCTTGTACTAAATATTTAGCATATCTAGTAAGTTTTTCTTGATATCTTAAAACAATTTCAAGATATGATTCCTGGTCTTTGGTTCTAATGTATTCAACTAACTTTTCATCTGTTAATTTTTTTAAATCTTCCATAAATTATATCTTAACAAAATTCTTATATTGTTTGCAATTAAACATAAAAACCCCGTTAATATAAACGGGGTTTGTTATAAAAATTATCTCCCCATTCTTTGCCCTTTTCCTGATTCCTCTCTTCCATAACCAGCACCTACTTTTTCTCCGTTTCTTGTTCTAAGACCCAGTTCTTGTCTTATTTTATCAGCTTCTTCATATTTTCCTTGCTGTGCCAAATCATGTGCTTGTGCAAATTTAAAAAAATTGCTTTGGTTTACAACTTGAGTAACCCTGCCCCTTCCCTGCATTAAATTTTTCCAAGACGCATAATCATTATTTTCAAAAGCCTTTTCCATTGCTTCCTGTCTCTCTGGAGTGTGGTTTGGACCATTTTTTGTGTAATCCCCCCTATAAGCAAGGGCTGAGTTAGTTAAAACAAGACCCATAATTCCTAAAACACTGAGCAAACCCACTGAAAATAAAATCTTTTTTGTTTTCATATTGTTTTTCCTTTGTTAATTATTAATTTTCGAACGTTCATATATTATACAATTGAAAACATACTTTTATTTCAAATTTTTATATAGATAAAAGTCTCTTCAGTTCTAACCTCACTTGAGAGTATCAAAAAAACATTGATTTTATCAATGCTTTTTCAATGGCTCCGTATCGTAAACGACGTTAGAACTATTATTCAAAACCAAAATGAATATATCTATATTCCAAATATGGTACAAATAAAATAGTCTGGTTCGTTGCATTATTTAATTAAGTAATGTATTTTGTATTTATAACTAATTAAAAAAATGAAAAAAGGACGCATTGTATTTGCGTCCCTTTGTTATTTAATTGAAATTACTTAAAGCTCTAAAAGCTCTCCGCTTTTAAGAAGCTCTATTATTGTATACAAGTCCTTGGATAAATACCGATCGTCATCCATGACCGGCAAAACTTTCCTGACCATATCATATGCCCTGGAAGTTACTGCACCAAGATCACTTACTCCGTATTTCTTGAGTTGTTCTTCCGTCAAAGATATCCCCTGACATGCAGCAAGTATTTCTGCTGCTATTACGGCGTAAGAGTTGTCAACGACGATTCGCAGATGTCTGGCTGCAATTGTACCCATACTCACATAGTCTTCCTGATTTCCAGATGTTGGTATTGAATCCACAACAGCCGGATGACAGAGAATCTTGTTTTCGGAAACAAGAGCTGCTGTGGTATACTGCAGAATCATAAGACCAGTATTGAGCTCTGACTTGCCGGCAAGATCCGCCGGAAGACCATAACTTGCCTCAGGTATAAGCATGGCAAAGAATCTTCTATCAGATATGTTTGCAACTTGCGCAATTGCTATCTTGAGGAAATCTGCTGCTTGAGCCAATGGTTCTCCATGGAAATTACCGCCGGAACGAGTTTCATACCCACCATCCTCTCTTTTAAATACAAGAGGATTGTCGGTTGAAGCATTTATCTCGGCTTCTATGATTTTCTGTACATAATCCATGTTGGCGAGCACCGTTCCCAAAACCTGGGGATGAGCACGGAAAGAATAAGCGTCTTGAACTCTTGGTACCCACTTCTTCTCTCCGTCTTCAGTTGTATGACTCTTCTTGGTCTTTTCCTCGGCATCCAGACAAACTTCTCTGGCCTCATGGGTTGATCTTTTGGATCCGTGAAGCATGCGAAGCATTTCTTCTGCGACAATGATTTGTCCTTCTTGACCTCTGGCTTCGTGTATGCGCTTGTCAAAAGCAGCTTGTTCTCCACGAATTGCTTCGAGTGAAAGTGCGGCTGCTATATTTGCATATTTATACAAACGTCTTGAATCATAAATCGCAAGGACAAGCATTGCGAGCTGGAAAGTCGAACCGTTTGTAAGTCCCATTGCTTCTTTGGCTCCAAGCTCTATTGGCTCAACACCAGCTTTCTGAAGAGCCTCTGGAGCGGATAAGGTTTCACCATTGTACCAGGCTTCTTGTTCCGGGAGTCCGATGATAACTGCTGACATGTGAGCAAGTGGACAAAGATCTCCGGATGAACCCACTGATCCTTTTTGAGGAATACATGGAACAATTCCGGCATTATAGACTTCGAGAATTTTCTCACAGAGCTCCAGACGAATGCCTGAATTACCTCTTGCAAATGAGTTTGCTCGAAGTATCATTGCCATCCTTGTTATCTCAGGTGCAAACGGATCTCCATACCCCACGCAGTGTGCAGGAATATAGTGTTTCTGATAATTCACGATTTCTTCTTGGGGAATCATCATAGATTTACGAGAACCACATCCAGTGTTGACGCCATAAACAGGATGAGTCTTCATGTACTCAGCCAAGCCACTACTAAAAAGTTTGAGCTGTTCTCTGCATTCGGGAGAAAGCTCAACTTGAGGAAAGCGCAAATCAT
>JAQVMR010000005.1 GCA_028703545.1 Patescibacteria group bacterium | reverse complement strand
CTAAACCAAATCAAAGATTTAAAATCACAGGCAAAACAAATGCAAGATATTTTATCTCAAGAAACTGATGAAGTAGAAAGAAATGGGATAAAAATAAAAATGGATGCAAATCATAAAATTCTATCACTAAACATAAATGATGGAATTGAAAAGTCTACAATTGAATCAACGATTCCTCATTTAATAAATGATGGAAATGATAAAGTAAGAAAAATCATGGCAGAAAAAATGCGCTCAGGTGATATTTCAATACCAGACTTTAAATTTTAATAAAAATTTTTTACTAATCCTTTGTCTTATCATCCTGAACTTGATTCAGGATCTCAAAATGAGAATGTCTGGATTGAGATTCCTGATCTAGTCCGGAATGACAAATAAAAAAAGAAATTTAAAAAAATATAATGTCCTATCCTCAATCTATAAAAAAAATAATAGAACAATTCCTAACTCTTCCTGGAATCGGACCAAAGACAGCTGAACGTCTTGCTCTTTCTATTGCGTCTCGCCCAAAATCTAAGATAGAAGAGTTTATAAATCCTTTTTCGAATTTAAACGATTTAAAAGTTTGCCAAATGTGCAGAAATTTTTCTGATACAAATCCATGTGAAATTTGTAATAATATAAATAGAGACAAATTTACAATTTGTGTTGTATCAACTCCAAAAGAATTAGAAGCAATTGAACGCACCCACAAATACAATGGTTTATATCATATACTTGGTGGATTAATTGATCCTATAATGGGAATTACTCCTGATAAATTATTTATAAAAGAATTGACTGAGAGAATTAAAAACGAAAATACCAAGGAATTAATACTCGCATTTGATACAAGCATTCAGGGTGAAGCAACAATAACTTATTTAAAAAATATTTTAGCAAATACTGAGATCAAAATAACGCGCCTTGCAAAAGGAATTCCAATGGGAACTGATATAGAATACACTGATGAGATAACCCTCTCCTCTGCACTAGAAAATAGAAAAGAATTAAATTAATTTAGAATTTTGAATAAACTATTTAATTACTAAATTTAAAATTTATTCATAATTCAAAATTCATCATTTTTAAATTGACTCGGGTATGTAACTCAGTGGTTAGAGTGTCACGTTCACATCGTGAAAGTCAGAGGTTCGAATCCTCTCATACCCACCAAATAAAAAACTCGGTTTTGAAACCGAATTTTTTATTTTATTGTAAATTTATATTTTGTTGATTTCTAACTCTGTAAAATGTTGTCTGTGGCCATAAGCTTTGTGATATCTTGTTTTTGCTTTATATTTAACAACTCTTATTTTTCTTGCTCTTGATTGCTTTAAAATAGTAGCTGCTATTTTTTTATCAAGCTTTGGAGTCCCAACTTCTACTTTATCACCATCTGATAACAAAAGAACATCATCAAGTTCGATTTTGCTTCCTTCGTCGCCCTTGATTTTTTCAACTTTAATTTTATCGCCTTCTTTGACTTTGTATTGTTTACTTCCTGTTCTTATTACTGCTAATTTCATATTTTTACTTGTCCGCGCCGAAGCCTTGGCGTAGGCGGGATAATCTTTAATTATATAAATATAGTAATCAAATTTTACTACAATAAAATAAAAAAGTCAACTCACAAATAAACTCCAAAACTATGTATTTTCGTAAATATATAAAAACTTTATAATATCTTCAAATCGTTAATTGATTTATTACTATTAACAATTTATTGTATATATACTGTATTAAAAGGTCAATTTTCTACAATAAAATCTGGGAGGAAATAATGGAAGACTTTCAATGCATAGATATAGGTATTGCTATAATGGTTGCTGTAATTTCACTATCGGCCCTGGCTCTTGCACTTCCGGTCATGTGGCTATGAAATTGGCTTATACCGGAAATTTTCGGCCTTGCCAGAATTACATTTTGGCAAGCCCTTGGCTTAAATCTCCTGGCCATGATTTTCTTTAAAATCCCCCATATTCTAAAAACAATGAATTAGGTTACCCGAGCATGTCTTGAAACTGCTTTTTTTGTTTTTCAAAAATTAATTTATTAATTTAATTTCATCTCCTGCTTTTATATTATTTTTATCTAAAAATCCAGCATTTAATTCTAAAACCATATCTGAATTTTGTGTAGAATTAATTCTCGTATATTCATCACTGGTATAAATAGGAACATTTTTAAAAATTTCTATTATTTTATTATTTTCAATATACGCGAAATCAAGTGCAAACCTCATTTTTCCCATCCAAAAATTGTGAATATCTGAATCATTCATTATAAAAAGCATTCCGCAATTCTCACACATTTCATCTCTCTCTGAGAGGCCTCTTTGCATTTCTAAAAAACTCGACACAATTTCAACTGAAACTGGAATATTATTTATAAATAATTTATCACTATAATTTCCTTTTGTGTTTTGTTCTTTTTTTGCACACCCCGAAAGGACAAAAAATAAAATGAGATTAATTATTATTAGCTTTTTCATGCTTACTTAATTTATAAAAAATTAGTGAGAAAAAAATAAACAAAACAAAAAGCATTAATATTTTCCCAATTGTATCCTGAAAAAGTGCAATCACACCAAATGTAAATGACGCTAAATACATAAAAAGAACTGCTTTTTTTACACTAAATCCATAATCAATTAATTTAAAATGTAGGTGTTTTCTGTCTGCGTGAGTAAGGGGATGTTCATGATTTTTTAATCTCTGAATTATCACTAAAATCATATCGAGTAGAGGTAATCCCATAACAAGTAACGCTGTTGCTATTTTTGCACCTGTTGCAACTGCAAAAAAGCCAATCATAATTCCAAGCAAATTACTTCCTCCATTTCCTAAAAATATTTTTGCTGGACTAAAATTTAAAATTAAAAATCCCATTACAGCTCCCAAAAATATTAAAATTATATTTGGCGTAAAACTGTTTGATTTATCCCAAAAAAGTGAAACTACAAAAAGCATTACAAAGCCTATTGAGGTTATTCCACTACACAATCCATCGAGTCCGTCTAAAAGTTTTGTAGCGTTTGTTGTAATAAGTAACCACAAAAATGTAATTATAATTCCTAAAACATAAAAATTCATTCCAAATAATTTAAACTCTCCGATTGTTAAATCAAATATTCCACCACCTGGGCGAGTTATAAATTTTATTTGTGTTCCAAGAAAAATAATTACAAAACACGCTAAGAGCACAAATAAAGTTTGTTTTATTGCTGATAAATTATATTTATCATCCATTATTCCGCCAATTATTATAATAAGTCCTGCAATTAAAACTCCTATGATTTGTAAATAATTTATTACAATTCCGAAATCAAAAAAATAATTAAAAACAAAAAATAAAATCACAGAAATTAAAAAACTCAAATATATTCCTACCCCTCCCAAAAGTGGTGTTGGCAGTGAGTGAATTTTTCTTTTTTCATTTGGAATGTCTAATATTTTTAATTTAAAAGATAATTCAATCATAAGTAGCGAAAAAATATATCCTAAAGAAAAAGACAATAAAAAAAATAAAATATAAATTAATATTCTATGTTCCATATGTTCTTTTTAGAAATGAATCGAGAATTAGTGCTGCGGAAGAATCATCTTCGGCTCCTAAATTTTTCATACCAATATTTTTTTTCAAATTATTGGCAAATTTAGAAGTCATTCTTTCATCTTCTAAATGTATTGGTTTATTAATTTCACTTTTTAATTTATCAAAAAAATTCATTGTAATTTCTGTTTGTTTTGTGTCCTCATTATTCAAATTTTTTGGGATACCCAATACAATTTCATCAATATTATTTTCTTCTATTATATTTAAAATTGATTCCCAAAAATTAAGCTCAGATAAAATTTTATAAGGTAAGCAAACTCTGATCTCGCTATCAGATAATGCAAGCCCTATTTTTGATGTACCGTAATCTATTCCTAAATAATTTTTCATAATTTATTGTAACTAAAGACTATTTTATTCTTTGTCATCCTGAACTCCTGACATCGCCGTAGGCTACACCAAGGCGAGTGTTTCAGGATCTCAAAAAAACATTTTCTATTCTATTATAGATTCCGAATCAAGTCCGGAATGACAATGAAGTAAAAATTTCGCTTATCAATCTGGATTTGTTAAAACTTTACAAGCACTTTCTGTTACAACAATTGTATGTTCAAAATGTGCTGATGCTGATTTATCGCTTGTTACAATATCCCAACCATTATCATTAAATTCTATTTCATGACCTCCTAAATTAATCATTGGCTCTATTGCTAAAACCATTCCTGGTTTTAATTTTTCACTCTTTTCATATACCTTAAAATTTGGAATAATTGGTGATTCATGAACTTTGTATCCAACTCCGTGACCAACTAAATCTCTTACAATTCCATATCTACCCCGTGATTCAACATATTTTTCTATAACTTCACCAATATCATTTACAAATACTCCGGGCTTTATAAAATTTATTGCTTCTTGAAGTGCTCCTTGAGTTACATCTAATAATTCTAAAATTTGTCTATCAACACAACCAACTGGAACTGTAATTGCACAATCAGTATAAAGTCCTGCTTTATTATTTGGCCATTTCATACCAACATCAAGTCCGATTATATCTCCATTTTGTAAAATTCTATCTTCTTTGGGGATACAGTGAACAACCTCATGATTAATTGATGTACAAAGTGTAGCTGGAAATGGATTTCCATCTCCATAACCCTTAAAAGATGGCACACCACCAGCATCTAAAATTAATTTTTCTGCCAAATCATCTAAAAATTTTGTGCTAACTCCTTGTTTAACAGCCTCTCCAACTTTCCTCAAAATAGAGCCAAGAATTTTTCCGCCTCTTTCTAAAATTTCTATTTCATTTGTTTTTTTTATTGTTATCATGGATTATAAACCTAATTTTTGGTTGATTTCATTTTCTACATCATCAATTGCTGGATCACCATCAATATCAATTATGACTCCTTTCTGTCTATAAAAGTCCAAAAGTGGTTGAGCATTTTTTTTATAAATTTCAATTCTTGTTTTTATTGATTCTTCTTTGGCATCATCCCGCAAAAAAAGTTCTTTAGAACAAATATCACAAATATTTTCAACTTTTGGTGGATTAAATTTTATATGATAAGTTGCACCACAAATACATGTCCTTCTTCCACCAATTCTTACCATAATCTCAGTCTCTGATAAATTTATATTTATTACTTTATCTATTTTTAAATATTCATCTAAAATTATTGCCTGATTTAAGTTTCTCGGAAAACCATCAAGCACCACACCTCTTGATATGTCAAAATCTTGAATTCCTTGTTTTAATAATTCAAAAGTAATATCGTCGGAAACTAAATTTCCTGCATCAATAATTTGTTTGACCTTTTGACCAATTTCGGTTTGCTTTTCTATTTGAGATCTAAATAAATCCCCAGTTGCGATAAATGGTAAGCTTAATTTTTGTGCTACTTTTTGTGCTTGAGTTCCTTTTCCAGAACCAGGCATTCCTATAAATACAATGTTCATAAAATTTGAATTATTATTTATAACTATATCATATTACCTTATTTTTTCCATTTTTTAAAGACCAAAACAAAAAGCCGTAGCAATGATTTTTCACCGCTACAGCAATTAGAATTTATTAATACTACCCTAATCAAGCAGCTTTTCCTCCCTGATTTATTCTTTTGATATCTGCCAGTTCGGCTTTTTTGATTTCTCCGAATACAATTATCTTGGGTCCAACCAGACAAGAACCGCTAATCTTCAAAACAAGCTGATCCCCCTGAGAACAATGGGACAGAAGCGCCTCCATGCTCTCTTTATCGCTTGACTTATTGTCAATTTGGAAAACAACTTCCCTATCACCCCGTTGACACCCTGAAATCTGGGGCTTACCGGAAACGGTATTTACTCTGACAAGTATTTCATCATCAGAATAAAAACCTCCATGAAGCCTCCTTCTGATAGGTTTTTCACCAATGAGGGTGCAACTAAGGGAGTATATTTTCTTACCAGACATAGAGGTATTCCCATTACTACCATTATGAACCCGAACCACCCAAGCGTCATCCGGATAAGATTCCTGAACTCTTTTCTTGTCTTCTTCTGAAAGATTGAAAAAAGTTATGGAGTCTTCTGTGATATCTGGTTTAAGTATTTTATTATTAGGATCTTTTTGGTCTTTACAAACCAAAATCTTATACTCTGATCCAATTTCCCAGAGACCAACGTGGGGCTTGACTATATGAATAGGATCTTCGTTGACATCAAAAAGAATCACAATTCTATGACCATTGGGCTTGATGTCACAGACGTGTCCCACGGTGCAAGACCAAACTGTTCCTGAGGCATATTGATCCTGATTAATCAAGGAGTTTAAATCTTGTCTCCCTCTAGGAAAAACGAAGTGGTTAACCACTTGTTTCTTGTTAACTTCACTCTTTAACCACTCGAATACAGTGTTGCCATTGTAATTCATGGCTACAAGTTTGATTTCCGTGCCTTCAACAATGGCGCTTTCAGAAATTTCATTTAAAGGTTTCATTTGGTCCTCCATTGAACCTTACCTTTTGTTTGTTAATTAACCAACCATTCACTATGGCACCATAATACATAATTTATTTACTCTCCAATCTGGAGATAACTTATTGTCAAATATCAAGAACATAATAATATACCATATCTAATTTTTTTGTCAACCCATTGTGCCTACATTCTAATCCCAAGCTGAATTAATTTAAAAAGACATCTAAGTTAGAGTAAAATAATTAAGTCTACTAATTATTAATACAAACAACAAAGATGTCTTACAAACATATTACCTCATTTCAAAGAAATGAGCTATCTGCCTTAATTCGTGCAGGAATAAAACAAAATAGGATAGCTAAGCTATTAAAAAAAAGTCCTTCAGCAATATCACAAGAACTATCTAGAAATAAGACTAATAACAAAATAAATTATGATGCAAGGCTTGCTAAAGGAGAACTAGGGAAAGAAGAATAATAGCAAATCAAAGATTTAAAAAGATAAACAATAATGAATGGTTAAAAGACTATATAATTAGAAAGACAAGAAGACGTTGGTCACCAGAACAAATTAGTGGAAGAATAAAAAGGAAATGGAAAGATGATGAAAATAGACACATTGGTAAAGATAGTATATATACTTTTATCTATAATGAAAGAAAAGATCTAGTTAAGTATCTACGTTGTCAAAAAGGTAACTATAGACGTAGATATGGCACTAGAATACGTGAGAAGAAGAGAGAAGAGTTAAAAAAGAAGAGAATAGATAAAAGACCAGATATTGTAGAAAGAAGAGAAAGAATTGGTGATTGGGAAGGAGATACTATTGTTGGAAAGGAAAGAACTATTCATATCTTAACTCACGTAGAAAGAAAGAGTGGATTACTATTTGCAGATAAACTAGAAAGAGGTACTGCAATACTGACAAAAGAAAAGACAATAGATAGGTTTAAAACTATTTTTAAAAACAAAAAATATACTATTACGTATGATAATGGATCTACATTTGCAGAATATGAAATGATAGAAAAAAAGACTGGAATAAGTATATTTTTTGCTAATCCATATCATTCATGGGAAAGAGGAAGTAATGAAAATGCTAATGGACTATTAAGACAATTCTTTCCTAAAAAATCTTCATTTGCTATAATTACTCAAGAATATATTGATACAGTGTGTAAGCTCATTAATAATAGACCTAGAAAAAGACTAAATTATCTTACTCCTAACGAAGTATTCTATGCTAAATAGTTAAGCTTTGGGATAGAATTTAAGAAAACAAACAAAAAATCGGGTAAAAACCCGACTCCAATTAATTTATCAAAGCTATTTAAAGCTCCTCATAATTTCTCATTGTAAGTTGAGAATTAACCGCCTTCACAGTTTCAATTACAACAGAGACAACAATCAAAATACTTGTACCTCCAATTACCATAGAACCAATTCCGGATGTTAATCCTTGCATCACAACAGGAAGTACTGCTATAACTCCTAAAAAAAGTGCTCCAGCAAAATTAATTCTTATTACAATATTTTGTAGATATTCTGCTGTGTTTTTACCGGGTCTAATACCAGGAATAAATCCTCCATTTTTCTGTAAATTATCAGCAATTTGGTCTGGGTGAAATATAACTGCAGTATAAAAATATGTAAAAACAACAACAAGCACAAAATATGAAATTCCATAAAATATTTGATTTTGAAAAAGATTTATAATAAAATTTGCAACGCTTACAACAATATGATTACCACTTGCTTGAAAAAATTTAGCTATCATGGTTGGAAAAAGTATTATTGAAATCGCAAAAATAATTGGAATAACTCCGGCTTGATTTACTTTAAGTGGTAAGTGTGTATTTACACCTCCATACATTTTATTTCCCCTTACTCTTCTTGCATATGAAACAGGAACATTACGTTGTGCCTCATTTATAACAACTACAACCACAACGGTAAGCAAAGAAATTGCTAAAAATAAAATTATTCCTAAAATTTTTGATGGATCATATACAACACCAATTTTTGTAACATAACCAATCCAATTTGCTACTATACCAGCAAAGATAAGAAGCGACACACCATTTCCCAATTTCTTTTCTGTGATAAGATCCCCCAACCAAACTAACATCATTGTTCCGGCTGTAATTGTAACCATTGCTGAAACATATTGCATTAATGTCAGGTGTCCTATAATTGAATAATTTGATTGTTTTTGTAATAAGGTTATAAAACTATATGCTTGAATTATGGTTAATGGAATAGTCAAATATTTTGTATACATGTTCATTTTTTGCTGACCAGATTCCCCTTCTTTTAGCATAGCCTCAAGCGATGGAATAATCATTGAAAGTAATTGAATTATAATTGAAGCTGTAATATATGGACCGACCCCAAGCATTCCAATAGAAAAATTCTTTAATCCTCCGCCAGAAAATATATCAAGTAATCCCAATAATTGATTTGATTGAAAATAGTTTTTAAGCCCAGAAACATTTACTCCTGGAATTGGAACATGTGCTATGATTCTACTCAAAACAAGCATTAGTAAAACAAAAATTATAGCATTTCTTAAATCCCTGACCTTGAAAATATGTTTTAATCTTTCTGTAAACATGATACTGAGAAATTATTTTTGTTCTTGTTTCTTACTTTTTTTTAATTTTGGATTCTCTTTTTTTATAAAAACTGTAGCAACCCCACCAGTTTTCTCTATTATCTGTTTTGCTGATTGAGAATATTGATGAGCTGATACATTAAATTTCTTTGTAAGTTTTCCATTTCCTAAAATTTTTACAATTCCACTACTTGTTCTTATTAAACCTTTCTTAAATAATTCTTTTGGATTAATGTTGTCGCCTGATTTAAAAATTTTTTCTATATCGCCAACATTTACTATGTGGATTATTTTCCCTTCCCTATTAAATCCGCGCAATTTTGGCATTTGTAAAATCATACTTCTCATGCCCAATTTTTTAAGCCCTGATTTACCACCACTTCTTGATTTTTGTCCCTTCATTCCACGACCAGAATAATTACCTCTTCTTGAAGCATTTCCTCTTCCTCTTCTTTGGGATTTTTTCTTAGATCCTTTTGCTAACTGTAAATTATTTAAACTTAACATATTATTATAATTATTTTATTTATCTTCAGTTTTAATGTCTTTATTATCTGTTGCGGGTTTAACATCTATAGATTCGTCTACCTTTTTCTCATCAAGTTTTTTTAAATTAGAAAGTGCATGAAAAACTGCTATAACATTATTAACCTTATTACTTGCTCCATACATTTTTGAAATAACGTCTTTAAATCCAGCTAATTCCAAAACATCTCTAATGACGCCTCCAGCAATAATTCCACGTCCCTCTGGTGATGGTTTTAAGAAAATTTTTGCGGATTTAAATTTATAAGTTAGCTCGTGAGCAATAGTATTTTTACTTACATCTACTTTAATTAATTGTTTCTTTGCATGATTTACGGCCTTTTCAATTGCAATAGCTACATCAGCTCCCTTTGCGAGCCCCCAACCAATTCTACCATTTAAATCTCCAATAACAACACAAGCTCTAAATCTAAGTCTTTTTCCGCCAGTTGTTGTTCTACTAACTCTTGCAATATCAACTAGGCGTTGCTCAAACTCGGGCTTTTCTTTTGCTTCTTTAAATTTTTCACCATTATCTTTTCTTTGTCTATTATCTGACATATTTATATAATTAAAAATTTATTAAAATTCTAAACCATTAGTTCTCGCACAATCAGCTAATGCCTTTACTTTCCCATGATATTTTCTTGATCCTCTATCAAAAACAACTTTGGTAATTTTTTTAGTCAATGCTTTTTCTGCAATTAATTTTCCAATTTCTTCTGCTACTTTTATGTTTTTTCCTTTTGTCTTTAATTCTTTATCACTTGCACTTACTATTGTAAGACCTTTTACATCATCAATTAACTGAGCATATACATGATTTAAAGAAAAACAAACACTTAAACGAGGTCTTTCTGCCGTACCCTTTATGATTGCTCTAACTCTTTTATGTCTTCTTGATTTTAGTAAATCAATTTTTTTATTTTTATCCATATATTTATGCTCCCTTTCCGGCTACTTTACCAGCTTTTCTTCTTATTACTTCATCACTATATTTAATTCCTTTACCTTTATAAGGCTCTGGTTTTCTAATATTTCTTATTTCAGCTGCTGTTTGACCTAACAAATGTTTATCAAAACTTGTAAGTGTTATCACATTTTTTTCAATAAGACCCTCTACTGTTTCTGGTAAATTATACTCAACCGGATGTGAAAATCCTACGTTTAATACTAATTTTTTTCCTTGTAGTGTGGCCTTATAACCGACTCCGTTTACTTCTAATTTTTTTTCATAACCATTAGTCACCCCATTCACCATATTATTTATTAAACTTCTCTGTAGTCCCCATTTTGATCTTTGTTGTTTGTTCTCTGGATTTTTTACACTTACAATTATTTTATTATCCTCAATTTTAACATCAACTCCTGGTACTAATTTTTCAGTTAATTTTCCTTTTTTTCCAGAAACATTAATAAACCCATCAGATAACTGAACAGTTACTCCTTCTACTATTATTACTGGTTGTTTTCCTATTCTTGACATATATATAATTTTAAATTTTAAAACCTACCAAATTTCAAATAACAATTCTCCTCCAACTTTTACTCTTCTTGCTTTTTTGTTTGTCATTATTCCCTGAGATGTTGAAAGTATTGCCAAACCAAAATCATTTAAAACTTTTGGTAATTTATCTTTATTTACATAAATTCTTTGCCCCGGTTTAGAAATTCTTTTTATATGTTCTATAAAAGCCTTCTTGTCCTCTTTATATTTTAACACAACATGTAATTCTAAATATGATTTTTCTTCAATTTTATCAACTGACTCAATATAACCCTCTCTCACAAGAAGTTTTAAAATTTCATATTTAATTTTTGAAAATGGCAGAACTAAATCCTCTTTCCTTACGGCCTGAGCATTCCTTATTCTTGTTAACATGTCTGCTATTGGATCTGTCATCATAATATTGATATAAAAATTTATTTAATTATTTATTATTACCAGCTAGATTTTTTAATTCCTGGCATTTCACCTTTACTTGCAAGTTCTCTAAAACAAATTCTACATAAATCAAAATCTCTCATGTAACCTCTGATTCTTCCACATCTCCAGCATCTTCTATTCTTTCTTGTAGAAAATTTTGGCTTTTTATTTGCTCTTGCTATTTGTGATGTTGTTGCCATATATTTTTATTTATTCTTTTTATCTAAATATTTTTCTCTTAAAGCTTCCTCATTTTTTTCTTCAATAACAAATGGAAATCCTAAATACTTTAATAGAGAATAACATTGTAGTGGATTTTTTGCTGTTGTTGAAACTGTAATTTCTAGCCCATGAATACTCTCAATTTCATCAGCTTTTATTTCTGGAAATACAACGTGTTCTTTAAACCCATATGAAAAATTTCCATGTTTATCAAAATGTCTTTCTTTCGATACATCAATTCCTCTAAAATCTTTTACTCTTGGAAATGTAATATTAACTAATTTATCTAAAAAATCATACATTCTTTTTCCGCGTAATGTAACTTTTGCTCCAACCACCATTCCTTCTCTTATTTTAAATGCTGAAATTGATTTTTTTGCTTTTGTAAGAATCGGATGTTGTCCTGTAATTCTTCTTAGTGTGTCTTCTGCTATTTTTATATATTCTTTATTGTTTATTGCTTTTCCAAGCCCAACATTTAAAGTTACTTTTTCTAATTTTGGGGTTGATAAAACATTTTTAAAACCAAATTCTTGTTTTAACTGCTTTAAAACTTCCTTCTGATATTTATCTTTTATATTAATTGTTGCCATATATTTAATTAATCAATTGATTCATTACATTTTTTACAAATTCTGTATTTTTCCTTATTTTCAGAAAATTTATAACCAATTCTTGCTGTTCTTCCACATCTTTTACATATCATTTGCACATTTGACTCAGGAACTGGAGCAAAAAATTCAATTCTTTGACCCTTTTCACCCTGTTTTCTTGGTTTTAAATTTTTAAATTTTTTATTTATTCCATCAATAACAATTTTTCCTAGATTTGGAAAAACCTGAGTAACCTTTCCGGTTTTACCCTTGTCTTTTCCCTTAATTATTTTTACTGTGTCGTTTTTCTTAATTTTCATATATATAATTTATCTTATCTATTATTCAATTATAATACTTCTGGTGCGAGCGAAATTATTTTATTAAATCCTTTTGCACGAAGCTCTCTTGCCACTGGTCCAAAAATTCTTGTTCCTTTAGGATCCTGGTTATTTTTATCTAAAATTACAACTGCATTATCATCAAATCTTATATATATCCCACTTGGTCTTCTTAATTCTTTGTGTTGTCTTACAATAACTGCTTTTACTACGTCACTTTTTTTAATCATTTGATGTGGTTGAGCTGATTTAATAACAACAACTATTATGTCTCCAATTCTAGCATATCTTCTTTTTGTTCCACCGAGTACTTTAATACACTGAGCCTTTTTTGCTCCTGTATTATCAGCTACCGTTAACATTGTTTGCACTTGTATCATATATTTAAATTATAATAAATATTTTATTTTATTTTTCTAACAACAATCCATTTTTTATCTTTTGATATTGGGCTTACTTGTCTTATTACAACATGACTACCTTTTTTATACTGATTATATTCATCGTGTGCTTTATATTTTTTACTTACAATATATCTTTTTTTATAAACTTTATGTTGTTTACTTGTATCAACTCTTACCGTAACTGTTTTATTCATTTTATCACTAGTAACTACTCCCTTTAGTTCTCTAAATTGTCTTATAAGTTTATCTTTTTTAATTTCTTGTGTCATATTATTATATTCGAGCTAAGCTCGATAAAATTTATTTACTTTCTTCTGGTTTTTCAACTGAATTATTATTTTGTTTTTTATTATTTAATATTGTCAAAATCTGTGCTATTTGTTTCTTTACTGATCTAATTTTTCTTACATGTTTTTCTTGATCTGAGAAAATACTAAATCTTAAAGCTCTTGATTGCTCTCTTTTTTCTTTCAAAAGTTCATGTAAATCTTTTGTTGCCTTTTCTTTTAATTCTTTAAATTTCATATATTTATTAAAACTGAATTTTTTATTTTTTAACAAAAATACATTTAACTGGTAGTTTATGGGCAGCAAGCTTCATTGCTCTCTTTGCTAATTCTTCTTTAATTCCTTCTATTTCAAATAATACGCTTCCTGGCTTTACAACTGCTACGTAATGATCAACAGCTCCCTTTCCCTTTCCCATTGGAATTTCTCCGCTCTTTGATGTCATTGGTTTATCTGGAAAAATTCTAATCCAATATTTAGCACCACGTTGTAAATGATGAACAATAGCGCGTCTTGCTGATTCAATTTGTCTTGAGCTTATCCATCCGGCTTCTTTAGATTTAAGTCCATAACTTCCAAAACTCACCTGATTGCCAGAAGTAGCGACTCCTCTAATTTGGTCACCTCTTTGCCATTTTTTATGCTTATCTTTTTTTGGTGCTAACATATTCTTAATTTAAATTATTTTTACTTATTTTGATTCTGATTTTCTTATTTGATATTTTCTTTGAGGTCTTTTAGTAAATTTATCTGATTTATTTTCAAATTTATGAAATTTTCTTCTTTCTTCTGGTTTATCTTCTTTTTTATCTGCTCCTATAATTACCTCACCTTTGTAAATCCAAATTTTAATTCCTATTGCTCCATAGGTTGTACGCGCCACTCCTCTTGAGTAATCAATATCAGCACGTAATGTATGAAGCGGTAATCTTCCCTGTTTTAATGTTTCTGTCCTTGCAATTTCTACTCCATTTAATCTTCCTGACATTGTAATTTTTACACCTCTTGCTCCTGCTTGCATAACCTTTTCTATTGTTTTCTTCATCACTTTTCTATATGGTAATCTTTTCTCTATCTGATCAATCATACCCTGTAAAACAATTGGTGCTGATAACATTGGACGCTTAACTTCTTCTATGGTTAATTTCAAATTCTTTTTAATATTTTTAAAATATTTATTCGTAATATCTTTTTTAATATCTTCTACGCCAGTACCACCACGACCAATAATAACACCTGGTCTTGAGGAATGAATTACAATTTCTACAATATCGGCAGATCTTTTTATTTCTATTTCAGCAATACCAGCATCTTTTAATTTATTTTTCAAAAATTTTCTAACTAAAACATCCTGCTTTAAATACTCTATATAATTTTTGTCACTAAACCATTTTGATTTCCATGATTGTGACATCCCCATTCTAAATACTATTGGATTTACTTTATGTCCCATTTTATTTATCTCCTGCTTTTCTTACAAAGCTCTTAATTGATTTAGATTTTTGTAATGGTTTTTTTATGCCTATCTTTTCTTTTACTGGTTTTACTTTCTGAACTGATTCTTTTTTAATTTCTTTTATATCAAGAATATCTACATCTTCCTTATTGTCTTCTTTTTCTTGTTTTTTGATTTTCTTTTTATTATCAGTTGGAATTCTTTCATCAAGAACTATTGTAACATGACTTGTCGATTTTCTAATTCTTCCAGCTGATCCATGTGCTTTTGGCATCCATCTCTTATAAACCATTCCCTGATCTACTAAAATTATTTTTATATATAAATTATCTTTATCCAGTGAAAAATTATTTACAGCATTTGCAATTGCAGAATTCAAAAGTTTCAAAACTCCATATGCGGCTCTTTTATTCAAATTCTCCAATTGAGAAACTGCGTCAACTACATTTAAACCCCTTATTGTATCAACAACAATTCTTACTTTTCTTGGAGCACTATGATAATGTTTTAATTTTGCTGTTACTTGCATAAAATTTTATTTATTTCTTTCCTTTTGATTGAGCTTTTGCCATTTTACCACCGTGAACTACAAATTTTCTTGTGGGTGAAAATTCTCCTAGTTTGTGTCCGACCATATTTTCAACAACAAATACAGGTAAATGATCTTTTCCATTATGAACATAAATAGTATATCCTACCATTTCTGGTGTAATTGTTGATGCTCTTGACCATGTCTTTATAACTGTTTTTTTATCTCCTGGTTTTATCTGTGAAAGTTTCTTCAAAAGCTTGGGACATGTAAATGGTAATTTTTTTAAACTTCTTGACATATTGTTTTAGCTTTAAACTTTTAGCTTTAAGCTTCTGATGGCTTATGGCTAATAGCTATTTGCTTATTTATTTTCTTTTTTTCCTTCTTGAAATTATAAATTTATTACTATATTTATTATTATTTCTTGTTTTTACTCCAAGTGCTGGTTTACCCCACAATGTTTTCGGATGTTTCATGCCAATAGGGTGCTTACCTTCTCCTCCTCCGTGTGGATGATCACATGGATTCATAACTTTTCCACGAACTGTTGGTTTTATTCCACGATGTCTCATTCTTCCCGCCTTTCCCCATCTTATATTTCTAAACTCTGCATTTGAAACAGTGCCTATGGTAGCACAACAATCCTTTGAAACTATTCTTACTTCCCCTGAGGGTAATTTTAACTGTGCTTTTTCTCCATCTATACCTATAAATGTTAATTTGTTTCCTGCGCTTCTTGCTAACTTAGCACCACATCCCGGTTTTAATTCTACATTATATACTGATATTCCTGTTGGAATAATTGATAATGGAAATCTATTTCCTTCTGACAATATTAATTTTGTTTTTGATGAAATAATATGATCTCCTGGCTTCATTCCATCGCCGGCTAAAATATATCTTCTTTCTCCGTCTCTATAACAGACTAAAGCTATATTTGCATTTCTATTTGGATCATATTCTATTCTTTCAACTTTTGCTGGAATATCATATTTATCCATTTTGAAATCAACTAGTCTAATATATCTTTTTGCACCACCACCTTTATGTCTTACCGTAATTTTACCCTGATTATTTCTTCCTGAATTTTTCTTTCTTATTATAATTAAATTTTTTGGTAATTTTATTTTTTTAGAAATCAAAGGATTTGAAATAACTGATGTCTTTCTTCTTGCTGGTGTTGTTGGTTTATATAATTTTATTGCCATATCCTTAAATTGAAAATTATTTTATACTCCTTCGTAAATTTCTATACTATCTCCTTTTTTAAGTGTTATTATTGCTTTTTTCTTACCTTTTGTTGTACCTGTATTTTTCCCATATCTTATATTTTTTCCACCTATATTTATTATATTAACTGATTCTGGCCAATATCCATAAACGTGAAAAATTGCTTTTTTAATTTCATTTTTTGTCGTATTTTTATTAACTTCAAATAAATATTTATTTTCTGATTTTAAATAAGATGCTTTTTCTGTAATAAGTGCACGAACTAAAACTTTATATGAATTTTTTGTATCTTTTTTTATTTCTGATTTTTTATATTTTCCAGGTTTTTTTGATTTTTCTGATTTTATTTCATCAATAGTTAAATCTTTTGTTTGTTCAACAATTTTTTCTTCATTATCTTTCCTTGCTTCGTCTTTTTTCTTTTTACTAAACAATCCCATATAATTATATCTTATTAAAATGTTTGATTATTTTCTCAACTGCTTTTTTTGTTAAAAATAAATTATCAAATTTTAACAATGTATAAACATTAAAGCTTGAGACTGGCATAATTTTTATATTTTTCAAATTCTTTGACGCTTTTAAAATATTCTCATTTACTTTATCAATACCAATTAAAACTTTTTTATCATTTAAATTAAATTTTGAAATTGAATTTAATAGGTCTTTTGTTTTTTTACTTGTTAAATTTAAATCCTCCAAAACTGTTAACCTCTGTTCGTTAAATCTATCTGAAAATATCATAAATAATGCCTTTTGTTTCATTTTTTGATTTACCTTTTTTACAAAATTTCTATCTTTTGTTGGACCAAAGGTTACTGCTCCACCCTTCCACTGTGGTGATCTAATAGAACCCTGTCTTGCACGTCCTGTTCCTTTTTGTTTCCATGGTTTTTTACCACCACCACGAACCTCTCCGATTTGTTTTGTATGTGCTAAAACTTGACGTCTATTTGCAAGATGAGCCTCTACTACTTGTTGTATAACTGGAGCATTTATTTTAACACCAAAAATCTTCTCGTTGAGCTCTAGCTCTCCTGTTTCTTTTGCTTCTAAATTGTAAATCTTTGTCTTTAACATAAAATTATTCTTGTTTTGTTTCCTTATTTTCTATCACCTCTTCGGTTTGTACAACTTCTTTATTTTCAGGCACTTCCTGTTCTTGTGATTTTTCCTCTGTTGTAATTGGAACTTCTACTGAATTATCGATTGATTCTACAACAGTTGGTTCTTCGATGGTTGATTCTGCAATATTTTCTTTTGCTAATTCTTGTTTTTTAATATCTTCATAAATTTTCATATTTCCATTTCCTGTTATCATGACTAAAGCATTTCTTCCACCAGATACTGCACCCATAACATATAATAAATCATTCTCTAAATCTATTTTAACTATCTCTAAATTTTTAATCGAAACCATGTCAGAACCCATTCTTCCTGGCATTTTTCTCCCCTTAAAAACTCTTCTTGGTTCAGTTGCTCCAATTGATCCACCCATTCTCATCTGATCTTTATCTCCATGAGTTCTTGGTCCACCATTAAATCCATGTCTTTTTACAACACCTTGAAAACCCTTTCCTTTTGACACGGAAGAAACTTTTACCTTCTCACCTTCTGTAAAAGAATTAAGCCCAATTTTATCCCCTTGTTTTAATTCAATATTTTCTCCATCGGTTCTAAATTCTTTTATATATCTAAATTTACCTAAATTTTTTAGAAATCCTAATATTGATTTACTAACTTTATTTTTATTTCCATATGCTAAAACAACAGATTCATAACCATCTGTTTCTTTTGTTTTAACTCTCAATACTGTGCTTGGTTTTACACTAATTTCAGTAACAGGAATAGCTCTAGCATCATCGGTAAATATTTGAGTCATCCTAATTTTTGTTCCTAGTATAAAATTCATGTCTTTATAATATAAAAAATCGTAACCTTACTTCTTTTAAATATATTTAAAAAACGTAAAGTTGCGATTCTGCTAAATCTCATATTAATTTTGCAGAATTAATTAGTTGGTTTTTCAATCTCCCACTTGTTATTGTAAAATTATTTAAGACTTCCCTTTGTGGGGTTTTTAAATAATTTTCAAAACAATTAAATAAAATTAGCTAAAAAGAGCTTATCACATCTTTATCTCTATGTCAACACCATTTGGGAGATCTAAACTCATAAGTGCATCTATTGTTTTTCTATCTGGATCTATAATATCTAAAAGTCTTTTATGTGTTCTCATTTCATATTGATCTCTTGCGTCTTTATGAACAAAAGTTGATTTTAATACTGTGTATTTTTTTATATCCGTTGGTAATGGAATAGGACCTATAACTTTTGCGCCATTTCTAAGTACCACATCAACAATTGTTTTTGTTGATTGATCAATAAGCATGTGATCATATGCTTTTAGTTTTATTCTAATTCTGCTTGCTGTAGAACCTTCTTCAACTTTTTCTTTTTTACTCTTATTCTTTTCCATATAAATTATTAATATACAATTTTTCCCCACCATGTTTCATGGTGGGGAAAAAATAAATAAATTATTTCATTATCTTAACAACTACACCTGATGCAACTGTTTTACCGCCTTCTCTAATAGCAAATCTTTGTTTTTCTTCTAGAGCTATAGGGTGAATTAATTTTACTTTCAAATTAACCGTATCTCCAGGCATAACCATTTCTGTACCTTCTGGTAATTCTACGTCTCCTGTAATATCACTTGTTCTAATATAAAATTGTGGTTTGTAGCCCTTAAAAAATGGGGTATGTCTTCCACCTTCTTCTTTTGATAAAACATAAACCTCTGCCTCAAAATCTGTATGTGGAGTAATACTTCCTGGCTTTGCTAAAACCTGACCTCTTTCAACATCATCTTTCTTTGTGCCTCTTAATAAAACCCCAGCATTATCCCCAGCTTGTCCCTGATCAAGAGATTTATTAAACATTTCAATACCAGTTACAACTGTTTTTGCAGTTGGTCTAATACCTACTATTTCAACCTCATCAGATAATTTCAAAATACCTCTTTCAATTCTTCCTGTTACAACGGTTCCTCTTCCTTCAATGGAAAAGATATCTTCAATAGGCATTAAAAATGGTTTATCTAATTCTCTAACTGGTTCAGGAATATATTCATCAAGTTTAGCTATGAGTTCTAAAATTGGTTTACCTAGTTCTCCCTTTGGATCTTCTAATGCTTTTAATGCCGACCCTCTTATAAATGGAATTTCATCTCCTGGAAATTCATATTTTTTCAATAAATCCCTTACTTCTTCTTCGACTAAATCAATAAGCTCTGGATCGTTAACTTGATCTACCTTGTTTAAAAAAACTATAATATAAGGAACACCTACTTGTCTTGCTAAAAGAATATGTTCTCTTGTCTGAGGCATAGCTCCATCAGCAGCTGAAACAACAAGAATTGCTCCGTCCATCTGTGCAGCACCGGTAATCATATTTTTAACATAATCTGCGTGTCCTGGACAATCAACGTGAGCATAGTGTCTTTTTTCTGATTCGTATTCAACGTGAGATGTAGCAATGGTAATACCTCTTGCTTTTTCTTCTGGGGCGTTATCAATTTGATCAACAGATCTATTTTGAGCAACACCACCGTGAGCTGCCAATACTTGTAAAATAGCAGCTGTTAAGGTTGTTTTACCATGATCAACGTGGCCAATTGTTCCAACGTTTACATGGGGTTTTGTTCTACTAAATGTTTCTGCCATAATTTTATTTATCCCTACTATGGGAATAATTAATTAAATTAGATATAGTAGTGGAAATCCACTAAAATTTAATATTTAAATAAATTGTATAAACTATAATAACAAATTATTGAAAAAAATGCAAATATCTATGGCATTATAAGTTTTTTTACAGAAATAGCGTAATCATCATCTATTTTAAGACCATTATTACTATCGTTTTTTTCTAATTTTTTATAATAATCTTCTAATTTTGAAATAACATAAGCATCTCCATTATCTTTGGAAAAAATAACTTCTCTGCCTGTTTTTTTTACAATATCTAATATTTTTTCAATTTCCATATTATTGGCTTTTAGCTTTCGACGCTCAACCGTCAGCTATAGGAATGTTCTGAGGCTGAACGTTAATAACTTATCGCTATTTATTATCTTCTTTTTCCTTCAATAATTTCCTGAGCAACTTTTTGTGGAACTTCTTGATAGTGACTAAATTCCATAGAATAGCCTGCTCTTCCTTGTGTAGCACCACGAAGGGTTGTTGCATAACCAAATAATTCTGATAATGGAACTTTAGCGTTTATTGATTTAATATTTGCCCTATCTTCCATGCTTTCAATCTGACCTCTTTTTGAATTTAAATCTCCAATTACATCTCCCATATAATCTTCTGGGGTTATTACATTTACTTTCATGATTGGTTCTAAAATTACTGGCTGAGCTAGTCTACAAGCATCTTTAAATGCTTTTGAACCAGCAATTTTAAATGCTGCCTCAGATGAGTCAACTTCATGATAAGAACCATCATAAACTGTTGCTTTTATATCAATAACTGGATAATGTGCTAAAATTCCCTCATCACAAGCTTCTTTTATACCCTTTTGAATTGCAGGAATAAATTCTCTTGGAATAGCGCCACCTTTAATTTCATCAATAAATTCATGCCCCTTGCCTCTTTCACGAGCCTCAACTCTAACCCAACAATGTCCGTATTGGCCACGACCACCAGATTGTTTAATATATTTCCCTTCTGCTTCAGCTGTGCCTTTGATTGTTTCTTTATAGGCAACTTGTGGCTGACCGGTATTAACTTCGACTTTAAATTCTCTTTTCATTCTATCAACTAAAACATCTAAATGTAATTCTCCCATTCCCGAAATAACAACTTGCTGAGTTTCTTCATCTGTTTTAATTTTAAATGTTGGATCTTCTTCTGATAATTTACCAAGTGCCAATCCCATTTTTTCTTGATCTTGTTTTGTTTTTGGTTCAATGGCCATATGAATAACTGGATCTGGAAATGTTATTGATTCTAAAATTATATTATCTCCTTCTTCGCATAATGTATTTCCTGTTTTTGTATCTTTTAATCCTATAACTCCAGCAATATCTCCCGCATAAATTTCGCTTACTTCTTCACGAGAATTTGCATGTAAATAAACAATTCTTGCAACTCTTTCTTTTGAATCTGTTGAAGAATTATATATATAAGAACCAGCCTTTAAGGTTCCGGAATAAACTCTTACAAAAATTAATTTTCCAACAAATGGATCTGTTGCAACTTTAAATGCAAGTGCTGAAAATTTTTCATTATCATCTGTTTTTCTAGCAATTTTTTCTTGACTATGTTTATCAACTCCCTCAATTGGAGGAACCTCAACTGGAGATGGTAAATAATCAACAACAGCGTCTAGAACTAATTGAATACCTTGATTTGCAAGTGCGTCTCCACAAAGTATTGGATAAACCTCTCCTTTTATAACTAATTCCCTTAATCCGTGTTTTATTTCTTCAAGTGATAAATCATGACCATTTAAATATTTTTCTGTTAATTCATCTGATCCCTCTGCTGCAACCTCGACAACTCTTGCTCTAAATTCCTGTGCTTTTTCTTTTAATTCATCTGGTATTTCAAATTCAACAGTTTTTTCTCCATTTTGTCCTTCAAATTTATACGCCTTCATTTTTATAATATCTACAATTCCAGAAAATTCTCCTTCTGCCCCTATTGGAATTTGAATCGGAACAGCTTTTGTAGATAATCTTTTAAAAATAGAATCAACGCTCATATCAAAATCTGCTCCCATTTTTGCCATTTTATTTATATAGGCTAATCTTGGAACATGATACTTGTCTGCTTGTCTCCACACGGTTTCTGACTGTGGCTCAACGCCCTGAGATCCGTCAAAAACACAAACAGCTCCATCTAGTACGCGAAGAGAACGCTCTACTTCAGCAGTAAAATCAACGTGTCCTGGAGTATCAATAATATTAATTCTTTTATTATTCCAAAAACATGTTGTAGCGGCTGATGTAATTGTAATCCCTCTTTCTTTTTCCTGCTCCATCCAATCCATTTCTGCTGTACCATCATGAGTCTCTCCAATCTTATGTTTTTTGCCTGTATAAAACAAAACACGCTCAGTGGTTGTTGTTTTACCGGCGTCTATATGGGCAATAATACCTATATTTCTTGTATCTTCTAATAAATATTGTCTCGACATATTATTTAATTTCGAATTATATATTTCGAATTTTTATTTAATTTTTAATTTAATAATTTTAAAAAAATACCGGGCCCAAATTCCCGGACCCAAATCTTATCATTTATCTAGCGAAATGTGCAAAAGCTCTATTTGATTCAGCCATTTTATGAACATTTGTTCTTTTCTTCATTGCCTCACCTTCGTTATTTGATGCTGAAATTATTTCATCTGCTAATTTTTCTGACATTGCCTTTCCTTTTCTTGCTCTTGCTGCGTCAATTATCCATCTAAATGCTAAAACTTGTTTTCTTTCATTAGAAACAACAATAGGAACTTGATAATTAGCACCACCTATTCTTCTTCCTTTTACTTCAAGTGATGGAGCTACATTTTTTAATGCTAAATTAAAGACAGAAAGTCCGTCTTGTTTTGTTTTTTCTGAAATTATATCAAGTGATTTATATACTATTGCCCGAGCTACAGATTTTTTCCCTTTTCTCATTATATAATTTATAAATTTTCCAATAACCAAACTATTAAACTTTGGATCTGGATTAATTTTTCTTTTTGATTGTGGTTTGCCTCTCATATATTATTTAGGTTTTAGGTTTTAAGTTCTAGGTTTTAGGGAATCCTGAAACCTGAAAATTGAAACCTGAAAACTGATTAGTTATTTTTTAGCTTTCTTAGCTCCATATAATGATCTTCCTTGCTTTCTATTTTCTACGCCCTGAGAATCATAAACACCTCTAACTATATGATAAGCAACTCCTGGCAAGTCTTTTACTTTACCGCCTCTTACCATTACTATTGAGTGTTCTTGTAAATTGTGTCCCATTCCAGGAATATATGCTGTAATTTCTTGACCATTTGATAATCTAACTCTTGCAATTTTTCTTAAAGCTGAATTAGGTTTTTTTGGTGTAGTTGTAGTAACTTTTACACAAACTCCTCTTTTAAAAGGAGAACCCACTGAATTATATTTTTTTGTTCTCTTTAGAGTATTTTGTCTAAATTTAAGACCTACAGCATTTGGTCTTCTTGCCTTATTTTTTCTTGGACTTTTTCTTAATTGATTTATTGTTGGCATTTATTTTCAGTACTTAATAATTTAATTAAACAAATTTAAAAAATTAATAAATAAAATTTGTCGCTAATAATAAAACAGGTTATCACAACTTATATAATTAGTCAATATTTTTATTGTACAACCTCGCAGGTTGAAATTCGTCTCCTCCTCGTGAAAAGAAACTGACATTAATTTAAAAAATTAATTTTCCAAGTGCATTAAATATTAAATTAAATAAATAGGAAAAAATTCCTATATTTAAAAAACTATCTGCTAAAATTATAATTAATAAAAATGTTGGCCCATTTTTCAAAAGCCAAACTTTTAAATCACTAAAAGAATCTGGCAGCAGAGCAAAAAGTATATGATGACCATCGAGTGGTGGGAGCGGAATAAGATTAAAAACTCCCAAACTAACATTTATCATAATTAAAAAAAGAAAAAATTGAATCATCAAATTTTCTGGAGAAAAATTTCCATAGATTAAAACTAATTTTAATGTGATTCCAAAAATTATTGCTGCGATAAAATTTGATACTGGACCAGCAAACGCAACAATAGCATCTCCCCATTTTTTATTTTTAAAATAAAGTGGATTTACTGGAACTGGTTTTGCCCAACCAAAACCAATTAAAAGTATTGCCAAAAAACCAAAAACATCAATGTGTGCCAGTGGATTCAAACTGGCTCTTCCCATTAATTTTGCTGTTGGGTCGCCCTGTGTTATTGCTAAATATGCATGAGCAAATTCGTGAATTGAAAGTGCAAAAATTATTGCAATAAGCCAAGCTAAAAACAACATTGGATTTGTAAACAATAAATTTAATATCATAAACGTTGACAAAATTAGAAAAATAATATATCTTTATCATTATAAATTATAAATGGACAAATTACAAATATATGGCAAAAGTATGTTCAATTTGCAAACGTGGTACAACAACAGGATATTTAAAAAGTCATTCACAAAGAAAGACAAAAAGATCCATTGGTATTAATTTACAAACAAAAAAAATAGACGGTAGGTCAGTAAAAATTTGTACCAGATGTATTAAAAAATTAGCAAAACCTATAAAATAAATATTTCAATTATTCTATAAAAATAATTCCCTCTCGGAATTATTTTTATTTATTGTAAAAAATTTTTGAAATAAGGTTTCAAATATTGACACATTAATTTAATTAAAATATGTAAAAATCTCTTATAAAATAAGAGTCTATTTTGGAGGAAAAGTGAAAACAAACAATAAGAGTAAAAAACCCGGAAACAATCGCCAAAAATTTTCTATTGAAGAATGGCAAAGTCTTGGAGATACCGTACGAGGAAATGGAAGAGATCAACATAGTAAAAAATGTGAAGCTTGTCAGGGAACTGGGTTGAAACAAATAACAAAAGACGGGGAAGCATATTGGTGTGGATGTTGGAAATGTGAAAATAACATTTCCAAATATTGTATTGAAGAATAATAAATAAAAAAACGAATTCTTAAAAAGGATTCGTTTTATTTTTTATCCTTTAAGAATATTCAATTATTATTATTGGTCGCAATAATTTATACAAAAAATAAATAAATGCAATTGTAAGCGTAATATATGGAAAAGTCTCAAATAAAAAACCCACAACTGAATCAATAACAGCGTCTATTTTTTTACCAAAATAATCTCGATTACTTTGCGTTCCCATTTTTCATTTACTTTTTTTATTATCTAACATAGATTATATAATATATTGTATTAAAACACAAAATAATGATTTTCAATTGTCTTGATAAAACGCAACTTTTGTATTATTATATATTACAAATGCTTCATGTATAATTTTAAGAACAACATGAAAAAATATAATACAAACCTGATAGATAAAAATGATTTAAGTAGCGTAAGAAGAGAATATAAAAAAAGCAGATTCGTATTTATAATAAAAAATGTGCTTTTTTTGTTTTTGATAGGATTTTTATCAACAATACTAGCACTATCAGTTATTGCCTCTAGTTCAAAATCTAACCTTGCAAAAACAATTCAAAAAAATTCTCTAATTAAACAAATATCTAGTTTAATTTCTTCTGATTTTAGAAAATTAAAGGGGGAATTGGAGATGAGAACGAATGTTTTAATACTGGGCATGGGTGGAGAAGGTCACGATGGCCCTCTTTTAACGGATACGATTATACTCTTGAGTTATAATTATTCTAATAATGAAATTTTTATGACTTCAATACCAAGAGATTTAATTGTAAAAACAGAAAATGGGATGTATAAAAAAATAAATCATTTATATTCAATAGGAGAAGCTAATAAAAAAGATGGTGGACTTGAATATACAAAAACAAATATTGAAAGTAATATAGGAATTCCAATTCACTATGCTGTTTCTGTTGATTTCTACGGATTTAAAGAAATAGTTGATGCACTAGGTGGGGTTGATGTAAATATTGATAATAGTTTTATTGATTATCAATACCCAACAAAAAATCATAAGGTTCAAACAATTCAATTCACAAAAGGACTTCATCATTTATCTGGAGAAGAGGCTCTACAATATTCAAGAAGTCGTCATGGAATTGTAATTGATGGGGAAGGTTTTGAAGGATCTGATTATGCAAGAAGCCAAAGACAAATGAAAATCATAAACTCAGTTAAAGATAGGGTTTTAAGTTTTTCAACAATTACAAATCCAACAAAAATTTCAAAATTATTCAAAATTTTAAATGAATACATAGAAACAGATGTAGAATCCTGGGAGGCAATTAGATTTGTAGATATTTTAAAGCAAATCGATAAAACAAAAATTTATAATAAGATTATAAATGACGCTCCAGATAATTTACTTGTAAGCACGACCTCGACTTATGATGGTGCCTGGATTTTAATTCCAAAAAATGGCAATTATGGAATCGTACAAGACTTTTTTAATAATCTTTTTGAAAATCAAAGAACTCAAAATAATACTCAACAAAACAATCAAGAAAATGCTATAATATATGTATTAAATGGAACAAAACAAACTGGGCTCGCAAACAAAAAAGCGGGGATTTTAGAAATGCAGGGATTAAAAATAGCAAAAGTGGAAAACGCCCCCACACAAAATTCCACATCAACAATAATCTATGATTTGAGTGAAAATAAATTTCCGCAAACACTGAAAAAAATTCAAGAAAAAATTTCTGGTATTAGAACAAATACATTGCCCGAAAATTTAAAAGATTATTTAATAGAAGGAAATCTAGACTTTATTATACTTTTAGGCAACGACCAAAAATAAAAATTAGATTTTAGATTTTAACTATTTGTAAAAAAAATAATAATTCCCCCGACTAAAAACCAAGATCTAAAAACAATAATATGAATAAAAATTTTCCAATGGTATCAATTGTAGGAAGGACAAATGTTGGAAAGTCCACTCTTTTTAATTTACTTGTAAAAAATAAAGCAATTACAAGTCAAGTTCCTGGCACAACTCGTGATGCTAATTCTCAAGAGACAGAATGGCTTGGAAAAAAATTTAATATAGTTGATACTGGTGGGATTGAAGATGATTTGTTTTTAGAAAAAGAAAAGGAAAGTTTAGTTGATAAAAAAATCATAGAACACGCAAAAAAAACAATCGCGAAATCTCATTTAGTATTATTTTTAGTTGATACAAAAAATGGAATAATGCCCCAAGATAAAAATTTTGCTTCTTATATCAGAAAAAATAAATTAAATTATATTTTAGTTGCAAATAAATGTGCTAATCCGAGAGAAAGAATACTGGCTGATGAATTCTTAAAATTAGGATTAGGAGAACCACAAAAAATAGCTGCGATAAATGGTTCTGGGGTTGGAGATTTGCTTGACGAAGTCCTAGAAAAGATTAAAAATATAAAAATTAAATCAAAAAAGAAAGAAGAAAAACAAGAAATCAAAATTGCATTCATAGGAAAAACAAATGTAGGAAAATCTTCTATCATAAATTCACTTCTAAACGAAGAACTTATAATTGTATCTTCTGAGGAACACACAACAAGAGATTCGCAGTTTATTCCTTTTTCTTATAAAAATTATCCATTTACTTTAATCGACACAGCGGGAATAAGAAAAAGAAAAACACAAATTTCACAAAATGAATTAGAGGCAAAATCAGTTGAACAAACTAAAAAATCTGTAAAGAAAGCAGACGTAATAATTTTAGTCACAGATATTTCCAAAAATCTTTCAGTTGCTGATATGAAAATTGCACAGATTGCAACTGAAGCCAAAAAATCGCTTCTCGTTGTTGCAAATAAGTGGGATCTAATAGATGACAAAGATCTAA
>JAQVMR010000004.1 GCA_028703545.1 Patescibacteria group bacterium | reverse complement strand
AAATAAAGCTTTTGGGTTACAGTCAGGACATTGGGATCATTATGAAAATAACATGTATTTTACAAAAATTGATGAAGCGGACTATGCTGTAAAACCAATGAATTGTCCCGGAAATATGTTAATTTATAAAACTCATCAGTATTCTTACAGAGATTTACCACTTCGCGCAGGAGAATTCGGAATTTGTCACAGACATGAATTATCAGGAGTTTTATCCGGACTTTTCAGAGTAAGATTTTTTACTCAGGACGATGCTCATGTATTTTGTACAAGAGAGCAAATGAAAGACGAAATTAAAGATTTAATTAATTTAGCTCAAGAAGTTTATGATACTTTTGGATTTTCATATCATATGGAATTATCCACTAAACCAGAAAAAGCAATGGGAGATCCTGAGTTGTGGAAGATTGCTGAGGATACTTTAAGGGAAGTTCTTGAGTCAATGAAAAAAGAATACAAATTTAATGAAGGCGACGGTGCTTTTTATGGTCCTAAAATTGATTTTCATTTGACTGACGCAATTGGAAGACCATGGCAGTGTGGAACAATTCAGCTTGATTTTCAGATGCCAGAAAAATTTGATTTAACTTATGAAGCATCAAATAATCAGAAAATGAGACCAGTTATGATTCATCGTGCAATTTTAGGAAGCGTTGAAAGATTTTTGGGAGTTTTGGTTGAACATTTTGCAGGTGCATTTCCTTTATGGCTTTCCCCTGTTCAAGTAAAGATTATTTCAGTTAGTGAATCACATATTGAACATTGTAAAAAACTTGCTGATGAATTTAAAAAGTCAGGAATTAGAGTTGAAATTGATGACACAAGTGAAACAGTTGGAAATAAAATTAGAAAATCATCTCATGAAAAAGTTCCTTATGTACTTGTTATTGGTGATAAAGAAATTTCATCTCCAAAATTGTCAGTCAGAGTCCGCGGTGAGAAAGATTTAGTTGAAATTGATAAAGAGAAATTTATGAAACAAATGTTAGAGAAAATCAGTTCAAGATCTTTGGAATTATAATTTTTAATAAGAAAAAGTCGGACCCCTGAGCCCGACTTTTTTTACATATTCTATTTTTATTGTTTATATGTTTTTCTTAATTTTTCAAAGTATTTTATATAATCATTTTTTATTTTAAGTTTGTTAATTCTATTAAATAATTTAATAACATTGTTTTGCCGTTCTATTTATAAAGTAATAAGATTTATCTTTTTTAAAACCGTCGACCTCGCAGGTTGGCAACCTCGAAGGTCGAGCACCTCGCAGGTTGGAATTGTTATTTCCATTTTTCCTTAAAATATTGTAAACTTATTGAGGTTGTTTTTGGCTATTAGCAATTAGCTTTTAGCTATTAGCAATTGATTTTAATTATTTATTTACAGCCAGCTGAATGCTAAAAGCTGAGAGCTGATTGCTAAATATATGAATATAAGAGAAGCTTTAACATATGATGATGTACTGCTTGTTCCTAAAATGTCACACATCAGGTCACGTGCTGATGTTTCTACTACTACAAAATTATCAAAAAATATAACTCTAAATATTCCAATTGTTTCTTCAAATATGGATACCGTTACAGAAAGTGCAATGGCAATTGCGATGGCAAGAATGGGAGGAATTGGAATTATTCATAGGTTTTGTTCTATGGAAGCGCAGGCGAGAGAAGTTTTGAAAGTGAAAAGACATCAAAGCATGATTGTTCGCAAGCCACTTACAATAACTCCGAACTCCTCTATTAAAGAATTAAGAGCAAAAGTAAAAGAATACGGATATTCTGGATTTTTAGTTTGTGAAGAAGGAGATACAAAACTTTTAGGAATTATTACAAAAAGAGATTATATTTTAGAAAATGGTGAAGAAAAATTTGTGGGTGATTTAATGACCTCAGCTCAGGATTTAATAACCGCAGCAAATGAAATATCAATTGAAGAAGCAAAACAACTTTTTGCAAAACATAAAATAGAGAAACTTCCAATAGTTGATGAAAATTTTAGTATCGTAGGATTAATTACAAAAAAAGATTTAGTTGAAAATTTTGATGATAAATTGGCAGTAAAAGATAGACATGGTAGATTAGTCGTCGGAGCTGCAGTTGGTGTAACTGGGGACTATATGGAGCGTGTGGATGCACTTGTGGAAGCAGAGGTTGATATTATTGATTTAGATATTGCTCATGGACACTCAATTATTGAAATTGAAGCATTAAAACAAATAAAAGAAAAATATCCTAATTTAGAAATAATGGCAGGAAATATCGCAACACCAGATGCTGCAAAGGATTTAATAGAGGTTGGAGCAGATTGTCTAAAGGTTGGTATCGGTCCAGGATCAATTTGTACAACAAGAATTACAACAGGATTTGGTGTGCCACAACTTAGTGCAATTATGGATATTTATCCAGTGTGTTTCGAATATGGAATTCCAATGATTGCTGATGGTGGAATAAAAGTTCCAGGAGACTTAGTAAAAGCACTTGCTGGGGGCGCAGATTGTGTTATGCTTGGTGGGCAATTATCTGGAACTGAAGAAACTCCGGGGTCAGTTATAAATTATAATGGAAGACAATATAAAATTTCTCGTGGAATGGCATCGCTTACCGCAGCAATAAGTCGCCCAGGAGCCAAAGAAGATTTATCTAAAATTACTCCAGAGGGAATTGAGGCAAAAGTTCCATATCGCGGGTCAGTTAAAGATGTTATATCTAAATATATTGGAGGTTTGCGTTCTGGAATGAGTTATGGAAACGCAAAGACCATAAGAGAATTAAGAGATTGTGAATTTGTAAAAATTACCAATTCTGGCATTAGAGAATCAAATTCTCATGACAATGAAGTTTTATAAATTATGAATTATTACATCAAATATTTTGGTTGTGATATGAATAAGTCGGACTCTGAGCGTGTCTCCTCTATTTTTGAATCCATGAAAATGAAAAAAACAGAAAATATTAGCGAGGCTGATGTAATTGCAATTTTAGCATGTAGTGTAAGACAAAGCGCTGTTAATAGAGTTTATGAAATTTTTAGAAAAAAGAAAATTAAAAAATCTGCAATAAGAATTTTAACAGGCTGTGTATTAAAAAAAGACACACAAAAACTACAAAAAATATTTGATATTATAATTGATATTACAAGGATTAAAGATTTGCCAAAAATAATTAAAGAAAATAAATTTTATAGTTATAATCCAGAAAATGTTGAATACTTTGATATAATTCCAAGGCAAAAAAATAATTTTTCTGCACTTATTCCAATTTCAAATGGTTGCAATCAGTTTTGTACATATTGTGCAGTTCCATATACTCGTGGAATTGAAAAAAATAGATCAGCATATAGTATATTATCTGAGATAAAACAACTTCCTCAAAATATTAAGCAAATTACACTTCTTGGCCAAACAGTAAATTCTTATATTAATCCTGATAAAAATTCAAAGATTAAAAATTTTAGCGATTTATTAGAAACTGTTGCAAAATTAAAAAAAGACACTTGGATTGGTTTTACTTCTCCATATCCAACAAAATTTACAGATAAACTTATAAAAATTATTGCAAAGTATAATAATATTTCAAATCATATTCATATTCCACTTCAGTCGGGAAGTGATAAAATTTTGAAATTAATGAATAGAAAATATACGTCATATCAATTTTTAGAAATCATCAATAAAATATATAAATTAATCCCAGATGCAAATATTACAACTGATGTTATTGTTGGTTTTTGTAATGAAACAGAAAAAGATTTTTCTGATACCTTGGATGTTTTAAAGAAATCAAAGATAACATTAGTTTATAGTGGACTTTATTCTCCTCGTCCCGAAACTCTTGCTTACAAGATCTATAATGATAATGTATCTCAGAGTACAAAACGAAAACGTGATGAAAAAATGACAAAATTAATTGGGAAACAATCACTCGAGAGAAATAAAAAATATTTGGGTAATGTCGTAAAAGTTTTAGTTTCTAGTAAGAGTAAAAAGGGTATTTATTTAGGAAAAATGCAAACCCATGAAACAGTAAAAATTTTTAATGCCACAGATTATGATTTAGGTAGGATTGTAAATGTAAAAATAGACAAAACTCTTGAATGGGGCCTTGAGGGAAAAATAATAAAGTAAAATTTTTGCATACTTGTCATCCTGAACTTGTTTCAGGATCTCAGAGTTATTAATTCTAATAAGGAGATTCTGAAATAAATTCAGAATGACAGCGGGGGCGAATGAGCAAAAATTTTATTAAATAATATATGATTAAAAAACAGAAAATAATTTGTGTGGTCGGTCCAACTGCATGCGGAAAAACTAAATTGGGAGTTGAATTAGCTAATAAATTTAATGGTGAAATTATTTCGGCTGATTCTCGTCAAGTTTATATTGGAATGGATATTGGAACTGGAAAAGATTTGTGTGATTATGGGACGACACCATATCATTTAATTGATATAGAAAATCCTAAAAAACAAATTACATTATCAGATTGGCAGAAATTAGCAATTAAAACAATTAAAGAAATAGATAATAATAAAAAAGTTCCATTTATAGTTGGCGGAACGGGACTTTATATAAATTCAATTGTTGATGGATATGTTTTGTATGACGAAAAAATAGACCTAGATTTAAGAAAAAAATTAAATGATACTCCTCTATTAGAACTTCAAAAAATGTTAAAAAAAATAGACAAAAATTCATATTCTAAAATTGATATAAAAAATAAAAGGCGCGTAATAAGAGCAATTGAAATTGCAAAATCAGGAAGTTCAATTTCCAAGAAAACAAAAAAGAAATTATTTGATTCACTTTTAATAGGAATCACATTTGATAGAAGTGTTATAAATAAAAGAATTGATGAAAGATTAAAACATCGTTTAGAAGAAGAACATATGATTGATGAAATTTATAATCTTCATAAACAAGGTGTTTCTTGGAAAAGATTAGAAGATTTTGGACTTGAATATAGATATATTTCCAGATACCTACAAAAGAAAATTGATTATGATGAGTTGTTTATTCAACTTTCTACCGCAATTCATCGGTTTGCAAAGCGACAAATGACGTGGTTTAATAAAAGAAGTGATATAATTTGGGTAAAAGATTACAAGGAGGCAGAAGAATTAGTTAATAAATTTTTGAGTCACGAGATTAAATCTAAGAAAAAATAAATGAATAAATTTAATTTATTAAAAAAAGAAATTTGGAGTATTATTCCAAAATCTCCAATAAAGTCTGATTTAAAGCATTCAAAATTAGTTTTAAAATGGGTTTTGATTTTATGTCCGAATGCATGTGAAGAATTACAAATTTCTGCAATTGGACACGATATAGAAAGAGCCATCACAGGGATAACAGAAAAAAATATTAAAAATTACTCTAAGATAAAACAATTTAAGAAGCAACACGCCAGTAGGTCAGCAAAACTATTATCTGAAATTTTGAAAAAATATAATTATTCAAATAAACAAATTAATCAAGTTAAATACTTAGTAAAAAATCATGATACTGGTGGAGATTCAGATGTTGAAATATTGATGAGTGCAGATAGTTTGGCATATTTTGAATATAATATTCCGTTTTATTTAAAAAATTATGGAGAAGAAAGGACCATTGAAAAATGTAGATTTATGTATGAAAGATTACCAGAGAGTGCTAAAAAATTAGTTAAAAAAATTAAATATAAAAGTAAAAAAATAGATATTATTGTTAATAGAGCTATCGAAAAGAATAATTAATCATTAAAATATAAAACTATGTGGTATGTAATTTCATTTGTTGTGTTTGTTGTTTTAATTAGTTTAAAACAAATAAACCAATATCAAAGAGGTGTGAAATTTACAATGGGTAGATTTACATCAATAATGGAGCCAGGCTGGAGAATTGTTTGGCCAATATTTCAAACATTTAGAAATGTTGATATCAGAGTTAGAGTTGCTGATGTTCCAAATCAGAAAGCAATTACAAAAGATAATGTATCTGTCACAATTAATGCAGTAATTTATTATAAAGTAAATGATCCAGCAAAATCAGTTATTGAAATTGAAAATTTGGATTATGCAATTTCTCAATATGCCCAGACAACAATGAGAAATATTGCAGGTGGTACAACTCTTGATGAGCTTTTAACAAACAGAGATTCAATTGCTGAGAGAATTAGAGAAATTGTTGATAAAGAAACCGACCCATGGGGCGTAAAAGTTAACAACGTTGAATTAAAAGATATTTCACTTCCAGAATCAATGGAAAGAACTATAGCAAAACAAGCCGAAGCAGAAAGAGAAAAAAGAGCTGTTATAATTAATTCAGAAGGAGAACTTGCTGCGTCAGAAAATATCGCACAAGCCGCAAAAGTTTTATCAGAATCAGCCGGTGCACTACATTTAAGAACTCTTCAATCAATAAATGATTTGTCATCTGATCAATCAAATACAGTTGTATTTGTTACACCAGTTGAGATATTAAGAGCCCTTGATGGATTTGCAAAAAAGATAAATAATAAAGAATAGTTTTTTATAAAAAAGAAGCACAGGAATGAGTATTTCATCTGTGCTTTTTTATTTTCTTTGTTTTTTTAAAATCGGCTATTTATCCTTCAGGCAAGTATGTTATTTTCTGAGAAGAGCATAATTTGAAAACAACCATTTTTGCCGCCACCACAGTGAGTAAGCAGAATAAAAGCCGGAGAAGAGAGAGTTCATGAAAGTATTATTAGCATAACATAATTTATTTTTTTTACAACTATTTACATAAATATTAATACGTGGTATAAATATTTATTATATTATTTAAATAAAAAACAATATGAGAGCATTAAAAAATAATTTTTTTAGAGTATTTATAATTTTTATAAATTTTTTTTGTATTTATAACTTTGTATTTTCCGCAGAACTTAACATGATTGAGAAAAAAAGAGAGTTTAAATGCGCAAGTATTCTAAGTGGAAATATTACATTAAATAAAAATTATACATGCATTGGAAATGCTTTTACTTTATTAAGCAATGCTGTTTTAAATTGTAACGGATATTCAATAAATGGTGGCGGAACCTCAAGCGGAAATATTGGGATTGGAATAAATTTATTAAACGCAAGCAATGTGACTGTAAAAAATTGTAAAATAAGTGGATTTCAATATGGAATTAAATTAGAAAATTCTAACTCAAATAACATTTATTTTAATCATTTCAATAACACAATAAATGCATATGAATCTAGTTCCTCTTCTAACAATTTATGGTATAGTATAAATTCTCAAGCTGGAAATTTTTGGTCAGATTTTCAAAATAATCTAGGATATCCAAATTCATATTTTATAAATGGAGATGGAGATGGTGTTGATAATTATCCAAACCCAACAGTTTCTGATCCAGTAGCTTCACAGGAGTCAGGTATAGTTGATTATCAGTCGTTTATAACTTTATCAACTCAAACTCCAAATGCACAAATAAGATATACGCTTGATGGATTCGATCCAAACCAAAATAGTTTGTTATATACAAGTTCTATTCAAATTTTTAACACAACAACAACCCTAAAAGCCATTGCTTATAGAAATAATTATGCATCCAGTGATATATCAATTTATAATTATAATGTTTTGGTTTCTGAAAATCCCGTGGCCTCACAGGAGTCGGGTATAGTTGATTATCAGTCGTTTATAACATTATCAACTCAAACTCCAAATGCACAAATAAGATATACGCTTGATGGATCCGATCCAAACCAAAATAGTTTGTTATATACAAATCCTATTCAAATAACACAATCAATTAATTTAAAAGCAAGAACATATAAAAATGGATATATTCCAAGTAATGTATCTACTTATAATTATGTGGTTATTGTGCCTGGTAGTTGTGGATCAACAATCAATGAGAATCTTACATTAACTCAAGACATAAATTGTTCAACTAATATTCCAGTTGCATTTAATATTGGAGCAAATAATATAACAATTGATTGTAATGGATATTCTATAAATGGTTCTAGTGATACAAATGATTATGGAATACAAATTAATTCAAAAAATGGAGTTATTATAAAAAATTGTGAAATAAACGGATTTCAATATGGAATTAATTTATTAAATACAACTTCATCAATTTTCTATAATAATGAGTTTAATAATATAATAAATGCCCATGAAGATGAGACGTCTTTAAATAATTTATGGGATTTTAATAATCATGGAAATTATTGGTATGATTATGATTCAAATTCTGCTACTCCTCTTTCTTATATAATAAATGGTCCAGGAAATGGAGTTGATAATTTTCCAAAACCAAGAAAAATGAATTTAAATTGTGGAGATACAATTAATCAAAGTGTAACTCTTTTAAATAATATTACGTGTGTAGAAGATCAATGGGTATCACTAAATGTTAATTCAAATCATATAACAATTGATTGCGAGAATCATAGTATTACAGGAAGCCCCGGGATAGATGATTGGGGAATTAATATCATAGGACGTGATAATATAACGATAAGAAATTGTAATTTTTATGCTCTAAATTTTCCGATTTATCATGAAGATGGAAGCTATAATTTAATAGAAAATAATACTTTTAATTCTACCCGTCATGGACCAATACTGCGAAAAGGAAGTCATAATATTATAAAAAACAATACAATACTAAATACAGAAATGGATGGGATTGGTATTATAGGATATTTAAATGATGGAATTTCGTCTCATAATAATCAGGTAATAAATAATACAGTTACAAATTGTGGAAGTGATTACGCGAGTATTGATATAAGTTATGGTAATAATAATTTAATAGATAGAAATACAATTATAGGAACTGGTCAATATGATAATAGTTTGATAATGATAAATGCCCTTTCTTCTAATAATATAGTTTCAAATAATTGGGGAACTGGTGGCGATTATGGTTTATGGATAACAACCGGATCTTCTTATAATAATATTTTTCATAATTATGTAGCAAACAGTGCATACGTTGGAATCTACATTGATAGCGAGACATCATTTCAGACAATTTATAATAATACAATTTTAAATAGTGCACAGAATAATGCCTATCAAGAAGTTCTAGCAAATTTAGTTGATTGGGAATTAGATGGAGTTGGTAATTTTTGGGGAGATCATAATTGTATTGATTCTGATAATAATGGAATATGTGAAAATCCATATAATTTTCCGGGAGATATAGATTATCATCCACTAGCTATTTCTCCGTGGACAAATGCCACAAACACAGAAAGATTTATGCTTCTAGAGCGAAGATTAAAATAATTTTATATATTAAAAAAGCGTTCCTTGATTATTGGGAACGCTTTTTGATTTATAGGTTGATTTGAAGCTCTTCTATTGGATATTCTTTTTCACAATATTTACATTGCAAGAATACCCCATCTTGTCTTTGAATTACTATGAATTCTGTTTCTGTTTCTTTATCTATGGAAGTGATGCATTTTGAATTGTTGCAGATAATAAGATTGAGTATAGTTTTAGGAAGTTGAATTTTTACTTTATCACAAACTTCCTTGTCTCTTATAATCGAAACAGTCACACCCGGAGCTAAAAGGGAGAGTATGTTTGTTTCTTCCTGAGATAACTCCCTATCTTCAATTTTAATGATATCTTTTTTTCCACTTAAAACTTTGTCACTTTTAAGCCCACTTCCCACAAGATAAGTATAGTTAGCACTTAAGTAGAATATTTTTACAAGTAACTCGGATTTACCGTGTGGAATATGATCAATTACGGTGCCGTTTATTATAGCTTTTACTTTATCGTCTTTCATGATTTTTCCTCCAATAATAAATGGTAAAGTATAGCCTTTCTTACTGTGATCCCACCTTCTGCTTGTTGCCAATAATAAGCTTGTGGGCATTTGTCTATATTTCTTGGTATTTCTTTAACTCGTGGCATTGGATGAAGAATTTTAAAATTTGGCTTTACACTTCTAAGCATATCTACATTTAATATGTAACAATTTTCAACTTTTTTAAATTCTTCTTCATCTGGAAATCTTTCGCGTTGAATTCTTGTCATGTAACAGATATCAAGCTCGTCTATTACATCTTCAATTCTTGTGAGTTCTTGAAATTCAATTTTTTGTTCCACTAATTCCCTTATAAATGATTCAGGTATTTTTAAACTCTGGGATGAGATGAGTTTGAATTTGGGATTAAAAAACGACATTGCCTTGATAAGTGAATGAACGGTTCTACTATATTTTAGATCACCAACAAAACCTATTGTAAGATTTTCAAGCCCACCTTGAGTTTTTCAATTGCATACATATCAAGCAGTGCTTGAGTTGGATGTTGATTGGTACCATCTCCTCCATTTATAACAGGAATATCTACTATCTCAGACGCAAGTCTTGCCAGTCCTTCTTCTGAAACTCTCATTATAATACAATCCCCATACATTCCCATTGTTTTCATGGAATCATAGGCACTTTCTCCTTTTTTAATAGAATTGTTTTCTATACCAGGAAATCCAATGATGTGTCCATTTAGTCTGTAAATAGCGCTTTCAGAAGAACCAAATGTTCTCGTTGACGGTTCAAAAAATGGTATGATTATGATTTTACCTGTTAAATCTGGTTTTAGTGTGCCATTTTCGATTTTATGAGTAAGTTCAAGAATATGTAAAATATCCTCTTTGTTGACATCACTCATTGAAATAAGGTGTTTCATCTTTCCTCCTTTTTGAAAAAAAGTTCCCCGTGGGAGCTTTTCTTTTTTGTTTATTTTCTGCTGCAATTATAGCAGCATTTAGAATTTTTGCAAATCTATTTTAACTTATTTCTTAAGATGGTTTCGATTATTTCAGGATTTGCACGACCTCCTGTTTCTTTCATCGCAATTCCCACAAAATATTTCATTAAATTTTCTTTTCCAGATTTATATTCCTCTGTTTGAGCAGCATTTTCATTAATAATTTTTTGAGCCAATTTTTCAAGCTCATTTTCATCATTAATTTGGGTGAAATCATTTTCTTTTATTATGCTTTCAGGATCAGCTCCGCTGTCAAACATAATTTTTAAAACTTTTTGTGCATTTGAACTATTTATTGTATTTTTATAAACCTCAAATATAAATTTAGAAAAATCATGGGGACTAATTTTTATATTCTCTATGTTTGTGTTTTCTTTGTTTATTAATTTAAATAATTCAGAAGTAATCCAACCAGTTATTAATTTTGTAATTTTAGATTTTTCTTTTTTATAATCATTTTGTGAAACAAGTGTTTGAAATTCGGATACGGTATTTTCAAAAAATTCAGATATTTCTATGGTGTTCGATAAAATTTCCGCATCGTTTAGGGCAATTTCAAATTCATTAATAAATCTTTTTATTTTTTCATCTGGGAGTTCTGGAATTTCAATTTGCAATTTATCAATTTTTTCATCTGAAATAAAAATTTCAGGAATATCTGGTTCGGGGAAATATCTATAATCATTTGATTCTTCTTTTTCACGTTGCAATTCTGTGATTTGTTTTGCATCTATATATCCACGAGTAGTTTGTATTTCCGGTTTTTCTCCTTTTTCCCATAACTCAGTTTGTCTTTTTATTTCATATTCAATGGCTTTTTCTACAGATTTAAATGAGTTTAAATTTTTAATTTCTGTTTTTGGATATAATTTTATATCTCCACGTGGACGAAGTGAAATATTTACATCACATCGCAAGTTTCCTTTCTCCATATCAGCATCTGAAATATTTAAATATCTGCAAATTTGACGTAGTTTTTGTAAAAATAATTTTGCTTGCCTGGGTGATCTAAAATCAGGACAAGTTACAATTTCAGCAAGCGGAGTTCCTGCTCTGTTAAAATCAATAAGAGTTTCTCCATCTACATGCATACTTTTTGCACTGTCATTTTCTATATGTAATCTTTCAATTCCAATTCTTATTTTTTTATTATCTTCTTCTATGATAAAAAATCCATTTTGTGATAGCGGATACTCAAATTGAGAAATCTGATAACCATGTGCTAGGTCGGGATAAAAATAGTTTTTTCTTTCAAAAACACTTCTCGGATTTATTTTTAAATTTAGCGCAAGTGCTAATTTTACAGCATAATTTATAACTTCTTCATTTAAATTAGGAAGTGTTCCGGGGTGACCTAAACAAATCGGACACACAACGCTATTTGGTTTTGTATCGTCAGAAGCATTAGAACAACTACAAAACATTTTACTTTTTGTTTTTAATTGTACATGAATTTCTAATCCTATAATTGCTTCAAGATTCATAATTTTACATTTTGTTAACGGTGCTTATTCCAAGCAAATTTAATCCGTTTTTAATTACTTGTGATACACATAACACTAGAGCAACTTTTGCTTTTGTAGAATTTATATCATTACTTATTACCCTAATGTTATTATAAAACTCATTAAAATCTTTTGCCAGATCAATTAAATAATTTGCTACTATATTTGGTTTATAATTTTCAGCTGATTTTATAACTATATTTTTAAAATTACCTAAATCTTTTATAATTTTTATTTCCGAATCTTCTTTTAATAATTTATAATCAATTTTTATATCAGGTGTTAGTTTATACTCTTTTTTAGCTTTTTCTAAAATACTCAAACACCTTACATAAGTGTATTGTAAATATGGAGCCGTATCTCCGTCAAATGCAAGTACTCTATTCCAGTTGAAAATTATATTTTTATTTCTATCATTTGATAAATCAGCAAAAATTACGGCACCAAGTCCAATTTTTTTAGCCGTTTCATTATCATTTTTTGCTATGGATTTTTTATCAGCCATTATTTTTTTTGCTAAATTAATAGATTTATTTAAGACGTCTTCTAGAAAAATAATATTTCCTTCGCGTGTAGACATTGTGTTATCGGAAAAACTAAACATTCCAAAATTTACATGTATAAACTTGTCTTTATTGAGTTTCATTAAATCCAAAATTGTGAATAATTGTTTAAAGTGTAATTCTTGTTCGCACCCCACAACATATAAAATTTTGTAGGGTTTGTATGTTTTTAATCTGTAAATTGCTGCAGATAAATCTCGCAAATGATAAGAACTTGTTTCATTTGATTTTAGCAAGAAAAATGGTGGCATTTTAAATTTCTCTAGATCAACTATAAGAGCTCCTTCGGAGATTTTTGTATTTAATGATTTTTTTGTTAATTTTAAGGTTTCTTCTAGCTGGGAATTGTAAAATGCTTCTCCGTCATATGAATCAAATTTTATATTTAAAATTTTATAAATTTTCTTGAATTCTTCTAACGACAAAGATCTAAAAGTTTTCCATAGTTCTAGATTTTTTTTATCTCGTTTTTCTAATTTTTGGAATTCATCTCGTGCTGCATCGTCAAGTTTTGAATTTTGTTTTGATTCTTTATGAAATTTTACATATAAATCTAATAAGTGTTTTATTGGATCTTTTTTTAATTCTATAGAACTTCCCCATGTTTTATAGGCGTAAATTAGTTTTCCAAATTGTGTTCCCCAGTCACCCAAATGATTTACTCCAACAACTTTATATCCCAATGATTTGTAGATTTTGTATAGGGAATTTCCTATTACAGTGCTTCTTAAATGTCCAATATTAAGGGGTTTTGCAATATTTGGAGATGAAAAATCTATTACAATGACTCTATTTTTTCCAATATTTTGAGATCCAAAATTATTTTTTTCTTTTAAAATTTCATTTATAATTTTTTTCGAAATTGAATTATAGTCAATAAAAAAATTTATATAAGAACCAAGAACTCTTATTTCCTTTACAAAGTTTGGTTTTTTTATTTTTACAGCCAGGTCATTTGCAATCTCCTGGGCGGATTTATTTAATTTTTTTGATAATTCAAAACATGGAAAAGCATAATCACCCAATTCTTGTTTTGGTGGAATTTCAATTTCTAGATTTTTAATTCCAATTGTTTTTGAAATTAAATCTTTTATTTTTTTTTCAAACATATTATTAAAATGTTTAGAATTTATAATTCTATAGTAGTGTTTGTATATGATTTAACATTTGATCAACTTTTTTTTCCCATGTATGATCTTTTATAAACTTTATCCTGTTTTCTATTTGTTCTTGTGAATTATTATTTAATTCTTCTTGAATTAAAATATTAAATTTTTCAAAATCATTTGCAACAGAAACAACATCTTGAAATTGTTCTACTCCAGGTGCATCAGTTGTAACTACTGGAATTCCGCAAGCCAAATATTCATAAATTTTCATAGGGCATGTATATTTTATAAAATCATTTAATAGATGTGGAATTATTCCCACATCAAATTGATTTATATAATCAGGGCTTTCTTTATAAGCTTTTTTGCCAAGTAGGTATATATTTGAATGTGCTTTTAATAATTTCTCATGCTCTTTATTCCATATTGGACCAATTAAAACAATTGATTTGTCTAGATTTTTTTTGGCAATATATTCAATTAAATCAAGGTTTATTCTATTTTCCTGGATTATTCCTACATATCCAATTATGGGATGATTAATTTTGGCTATGTCATTATTTATTAATTTATTTTTCATCATATAGTGAGCCAAATCAACACCCTGAGTTATGTGAAATATATTGTCTTTTCTTGGACTAAAAATTTCTTCACCGCTTTTTGAAAGTACAAAAATTATATTTGCTTTTTCTTTAATTTTTTTGTAATTTTCTGCTATTTTATTTTTAATTTTTTTATAGCTCGCGTGTTCACACCAATTATCAACAGTATCAAAAACAGAAACAGAATATTCAATTTCATTAAAGTATTCAACATTTATTGGGTAATATGACCATAATATTATATTTTTATATCCGTTTTTTTTCAAATATTTGTTTAGATCATGAAGCATTTTTTTCATTGAGAGAATATTAGAAATAGTTGAATAAACCGTAATTTTTTCTTCTGGTTGATAGATTTTTGTAAATTTTGATTTTTTTATTACAATTCCCTTTGTGTTTGCTAATATATTTTCTTTATAATTTCTCAAAGCCCTTTTTATTGTATATGGTAAATAATCAACAGTTAGAATTTTGTCGATTTTTGGATTATTTTTAAGTTGTTTGAAAATTTGAAAATTACGATTGCTTGTACCATTATCCCATTCACCGTAACTTGACATTGAAAACATAACTACATCAAATTTTTTTTCAGATTTTTGTATTTTTTTAGGCATTTAATTTTTTTATTAATTTATGCGTAATTTTTTCCCAAGTAAAATTATCAATTGTTCTTGTATATGCATTTTCTCCTAATTTTTCCCTTAAATTATTATCTGTTAATAATTTTCTTATTGCGTTTTTTAATTCTTCTAAACTTTCATTATTTATCAGAAGGCCGCTTACATTGTCGATGACAGCTTCTTTTGCACCACCTGAGTTTGCCGCTAAGCTTGGTTTTTTAAATAAAGCGGCCTCGAGATAAACTATTCCAAATCCTTCTGTATCATTTTTTGTTTCATGACTTATCATGGCAAAAATATCGCATATTGAATATAGATAGGGCAACTCTTGGTCTGTTACATCACCCAAAAATATAATATTTTTATTGTCTTTTGCTATATTTTTAAGATGTTCTAAATTGTCTCCGGTCCCCGCTATTAGATATAGCAAATTTTCAAATTCATTCCTGAGCTCATTAATTGTTTTTATGATAAGTTCATGATTTTTTCTTTTTATAATGCGTCCCACCGTTAAAATTATCTTTTTATTTTCTAGATTATATTTTTTTAAAATTTCTAATTTTTTTTCTTCACCTATATTTTTAAAATTTTCATTGACGCCAGGATATAATATTTCTATGGGAGTTTTTGTTTTAATTATTGATTTGGTTGACTTACTATTTGCAAAAACAATACGTGCATTATCTAAAATTTTTTTTGTTATAAATTTTTTTATGGTTTTACTCTGAGCAAGTTTTATATCAAGTCCATGAATAAAAATATAATAATTTATTTTTAGGGATTTTTTGATAAAGTAAGCATATTTTCCAATGGGTAATATATTACCCACGATAATTTGCTCTATTTTTTCATCACTTACTATTTTTTTAATTTGCTTTAAGGTTTCAAAAAAATGAAATATTCCAAAATTCAAATCCCTTCTTATAATATTTTTTTCTTCTTCACCTTTTACATTTGTAAGAACAACTAATTCATTTTTTGGAAAATTTTTGAAAATATTGAAATAGTAATTTGATATTCCACCACGATTTGGTAAAAAGTCAAGCGTTATTAAAAGCGTCTTCATAAATAAAAATAATATGCATTTATTGGTTTATTATAGCATAAATACATATTTTTCGGAATTTATAATTTAAAAGTTGGAACGTGCTTTTTTAAGGAAATTTCTATATTCAGGATCACTTGTCATGATTTCATCTAATATTTGTCTCACATACTCTGCTTTGGCTTTTTTTTCTGCCATTGATTTCCAGGTTAAATATCTTTCTATTTTTGGTGAAATTCTAAGTGTAAATTTTACATTTACCTTTTCTTTTATAAGAGAGCCAGATTCAAGTAAATTTAAAAAATCAGAAATAATATTTTGATAAGTTGATTTTTCTTTATCATTTTTTGAGTAAAATTTAAAGAAAAAATTTTCTCCTAAATTAGGATCTTTTCTTATGTATTCAAGTTGTTCTGGAATTGTATGTGCTTTTTCCATTAGATATAAAACGGGTTTTTTATAAGCCAGGGCTGTTGCAATTACATAAATTGAATCAGCGCAAACATTTGTTCCTTCAATTATTACAGCTTCTATCTGATCATAACTTATACTTTTTTTTGCTTCATTTTCGCCTCGTGTAATTTTTTTCTCCAAATTACTTACCAAATTAACTCCATTTTTTATTAAAAATTTATGAATATCAACATACCTTTGTTCCCAATATTTATCACCCAGCTTATCTAAATTTGTAAAATAATATATTTTCATGCAATTATTTAATTTTTATCAATTGGATTTTCGAAAAATTCATTCATTATTTCTTTTTTTAACATTTCTCTAATCTGGGTTCTGTTTTTTGTTTGTCCCAGAATCCAGGAAAGTTTTGCATTTAAACATTCTGGCGTGATATTACTTATTGTTACAATTGTGTGTTTAAAGAAATTTTTTGCAAAGCCGACCTGATTATAAAAAATTATGATTTTATTATTTTTTTGGCCCAATTTATAAAGTTCAATTAATTTACCCCTCTCCGTGATTTGATTTTCCCATGCTTCAAAAATTATTGCATTTAATCCATTATCTTTTTCAAGTAATTGTTCCAAAATCTTTATCCCCGGAATTGTTTTAAAAAAAACAAAGTGTCTATCAAATTTTGAATAATATTCACTTTCTTTGGGTTTGTGATTTTTATCTTCAATTGATAATCCAAAGTCAATTCTTGCAATGTATTTTTTATTAACTGAATCAAAAATATTTAATCCTAATAATTCTGTTCTTTTTAATCTTGTTGGGCATATTACACGACTTCCATAAATTACACTAACCCTATTTATTTTACTTTCAACTAATTGAAAAGCATTTATTAAATTTGCTTTAAATGACATATCAGGGATAATTTGGCTTTGTTTTTCAATTGTATTTGCACCTGTTATTATTATTGGTTTCTCGGGAGATTGAATTTGCCAGAAAATTGTGTTTGCAAGCATTGGAATTGAATCAACTTCATGAAGAATAATAATCCCATCATATTTTGGAAGATTTTCAGAAATTGTTATAAGTAGTTCTATTATATTTTCCCTTGAAAGCAGGTCTTTATTTTTATCTATAATAGTATAGTCAATATCAGCCATAATTGATAATTCTGGAATTAATTTTAGCCAATCATATATATCTTCATATTTTTCAACAAATTTAAGACCAGTCTTTTTGTCATAAAGACCAGCTCCTCCGTAAAATATTAGAAATATTTTTTTCATTTATTAATCATGTTTAAAGAGCAAATAAGCTATTGAGAGGTTCATGATGGCTGTAAAAATAGGACCAATCCAATCTAGATAATGCTTTCCTATTTGTGGAAAATACCAATCAAAATATATTCCTATAACAAAAGGAACAAGAGTTCCCAGTATAATAAATTTTAAAATATTTTTATTTATTCCATTTGAGGCTATAAATTTTTTAAATAAAATATAATAACTGTAAAGGGACACCATTATTATATATATCCCATAGAATAAATGTATTTTTTTATTTTCTACCTCATGCAATCCATATTTATCAGTATATGTGTCAATGCAGAATTGATTAGAAACAATAAAGATCAAAAAGATTGAAAAAATAATTAATATTAAATACCTATATATATTTTTTTTGTATATTTTATATATAAATTCTTCTGCAAATAATGCAAAAAATATAAATATACAAGTTGCGGATATATAAAATAACTTGACCAAGAGTTTATAAACACCTACATTTTTTATTAATAATGATGAGCCTATACTAATTGCCCAAATTCCGGTACTCATACATATTAATCCAAAATAGTTTAGACATTTTTGTTTGGCAGAATTTTTTTTAAAAATTAATAATCCAAGACTCATGTTTAGAAGTGAAATAACTATTAATATCCCAAACTTTAACCATTGTATGTTCATATGTTTAAAGTTAATTTTTAAATCGCTTTTATATTAAACCGACGGCGTATAAATACAAGACGGCTTATATTTTTAATTTACTGCTAGTAAAATTTTTTGTCAAGAAGTATTTAATAAAACAGATCTTTATAAAAATCTTCTATTTAATTATTGATGAGATTTATTGTCAATAATACTTGTTTTCTGATTGATTTTAAAATGGTATAATGACAATATGCAAGAAGCATTATTATATAAGAAAAATAAAGATAAAAGCGTAAATTGTGAACTTTGTTCTCATTTTTGTAAAATCAATGAATCTTGTACTGGAATTTGCGGAGTAAGGAGAAATATTGATGGAAAATTATATTCCTTAAATTACAATAAAATAATTGCGAAAAATATTGATCCAATTGAAAAAAAACCTTTTTTTCATTTTTTGCCCGGAACTTTATCATATTCAATCTCTGCAATTGGATGTAATTTTGAATGTTTAAATTGTCAGAATTGGCAAATCTCTCAAATTCAAAAAATAGAAAAATTAGATAATGAATTTCCTGGTGAATTAATTAGGCCACAACAAATTATTCAAGAAGCTATTAAATCAAACAGTAAATCAATCGCATATACTTATACCGAACCAACAGTTTTTTTAGAAACAGCACTCCCAATAATGAAATTAGCCAAAGATAATAATTTAAAAAATGTTTGGGTTTCTAATGGATTTATGAGTAAAAAATGTATTGATTTGATAATCCCCTATCTTGATGCAATAAATATTGATTTAAAATTTTTTAATAATGAAAAATATAATAAAATAGCAAAAGCAAAATTAGATCCGATTTTAGAAAATTTGATTTATTTAAAAAAGAAAAAAATTTTTATTGAAATTACAACGCTGATTATTCCAGACGAGACAGATTCCTATAATCAAATTGAACAGATTGCAAAATTTATAAAAGAAAATTTGGGAGTCAATACTCCATGGCATATTTCAAGATTTTCCTCAGAAATTTCATATAAATTACTATCAAAGTCTTCAACATCATCAGAAGAGTTAGAAAAAGCATATCAAATTGCTAAAAAAATAGGATTAAATTATGTTTATATTGGAAATGTTGCGACAGATTTGCGAGAAAATACATATTGTCCTGAATGTGAAACTTTAAATATAGAACGTCAGGGTTATATAATTTCAAGAAGTGATAAAAACGGACATTGCCAAAACTGTAATTATTATTTAAATATTATTGACAAGTAAAATGAAGAAATTTTTACTAATCATATTTATTGTTTTTACCTTTTGTATTATTAAAACATCTTCACAGGAATATGATTCTTTATTTAATCCGAGTTTTATTATTTCTGATTATGAATTAGAGGATTATTCTTTAATGAATGTTTATGATATACAGGCTTTTTTAAATAAACAAACAGGACAATTAAAAAACTATATTATCAAAGACCCAGATAATGGAAAGCTAATTTCAGCAGCTGAAATAATTTACACCGCATCTCAAAAATATAAAATTAACCCAAAATATTTAATTGTTTTGCTTCAAAAAGAACAAAGTTTAATTACAGATCCAAATCCAACACAGAAACAATTTGATTGGGCAATGGGTTTTGCTATTTGTGATAGTTGTGCCATGGATGATCCAGCCTTACAAAAATATAAAGGATTTTATAATCAGGTTTTTTATGCTGCACAGAGAAATAGATTTTATATTGAAAACAAGGATCTTTTTTGGTTATTTCAGATAGGTAGAGAATATAATATTGATGGAATAAAAGTAAGTCCAATAAATCAAGCGACTGTTAATTTGTATAATTATACTCCACATTATAATGGGAACTATAATTTTTGGAAAATTTGGCAGAAGTGGTTTACAAAAAAATATCCAAACGGTTCTATAGTAAAAGCACACGGTTCTCCAGGAGTATGGATAATTGAAGAAGGTTATAAAAAACCATTTATAACATGGTCATCATTTATAAGTAGGTATAAAAAATCTGACATAATTGATGTTTCATATAGTGATTTAGAAAAATATCCCATTGGTGATCCTATAAAATTTGAAAATTATTCATATCTACGAACACAAGACGGAAGTTTCTATATGGTTGATAATGATAAATTAAGAAAATTTGAAACACGTGAAATTGCTAGATATTTTGGAGTCAATCCAGAAGAAGCTATAAATGTGTCTGACGATGATATTAATTACTATCCAATAGGAGAAAATATAACACTTAATAGTTTATACCCAAATGGAATTATTTTACAAAATATAAAAGACCAGAAGATTTACCATGTAAAAGATGGTAAAAAATCTTTAATATTAAACAATGAACTTTTAAAAATAAATTATCCAAATCAGGCAGTAACAAAAGTAAGTGATGATGAGATTTCTAAACTAGAATCTACGGACAATATAATTATAAGAGATGGAGTTTTAGTAAAATCACAGAATAATAATGCGGTTTATTTTATATCAGATGGATTTAGAAAGCCCATTTTAAGCGCAGATATATTTGAAAAATTAGGTTTTTCATGGGCAGATATAATTAGTATACCCGAGAGCGTTTTAAATTTAAATAAATTGGGTGAGGCAATAACAATTATCGAAGAGAATATAAACGAAAATGAACTTTTACCAATACAAGAGTCTCATCCACTATAAAAAATATGAAAGAAATTTATACAATTTTGTCACCGCATAATCCTTTGCTTATTTCTAGAATAGGCAAAGAGCATTCCGATAAACTCAAAAAATCAATTACGGCATGGAAGTATATAAGACAAAAAATTTATAGCATTGATCCTCAAAAAATTATTATAATAATGCCTGAATATAATAAGTTTAATAATATTTCTATAAATCAATGCGAGACATATAAAATAAATTTTAAAGAATTCGGTGATTTATCTGTTGAATTTGAGTTGAAGGGTGACTTAGATTTTTCTACTAAATTAAAATATTTTTTGAGAAAAAATGCTTTTCCTGTTTCTATTTTTTCAGACACAGAAATAAATTATAAATCATTTGTCCCCCTTTATTATTTAAATAAATATCATATATCCTCAAAGGGTTTTGAAAAAGATATGAAGCACGAAGAAACAAATACAGAATTTGTTGTTATTAATTGTTCTATGAGTGATGTATCACAACATATTAAATTCGGAGAATTATTATCAGATTTTATGGAAGAAGCTAACGAGAGAATTGTTTTAATAGCCTGCGGAGATTTTATTAAAGAGATAAAAGAAGAAAATGTTCATGAAGTAGATAAACTATTAAAAATTTTTGTTGACTCTATTGAACAGAGAAAATATAATAATATTTTTGATCATTGCGAAGAGTTTAAACACGGAAATTACATGGGACTTAAACCATTTGCTGTAATTTCACATAATTTATCACATCAAAAATCAACACCAAAGATTTTATCACTCGAAAGAGAGTTTAATGAAATTTATTTAACTTGTGAGTTTGAATAATTTTTAGAGCTAGGACAATTTTTTGGAAATTTAAGACCCCAGTATTTTTTTGTATAATAAAGCCAACTTTTTATATGAATTCTAGATAATTTATTTGTAAATATTGAAATAAATATATTTTTGTCAGCAGACATTTTTTGATGCAGGTGAATTGCATTTACTTCGCCCATATAATAAACACTATATCCAGCATCCCATACTCTGCGACATATATCCATATCATCTAAATACATAAATATTTTTTCATCATATCCTTTTATTTTCTCAAAAATCTCTTTTTTTATCATAAAACAAGCGCCCTGCAACCAGTCAACTTCAAAATTTTTTGTTCTGTCTTTGTCTTTGAGTAAAAAATTGTAAAGCCATTTTTGTCCAATTTTTGTTTTTTCTAAAAAGGTTCTTCTAAATAATGGATAATAAATATTTGGAAATTTAAAACTTGTTTCCTGTGAAGAACCATCTGCATTTATAAGACGCGGACCAATGAGACCAATATTATTATTTAATTTTAGTGTTTCGCAGAGCTTTTCTATTGTAGATTTTTCTATTCTTATATCGGGATTTAATATCAATATATATTTTCCATTAGATTGTTTTACTGCTAGATTGTTTGCAGCACAAAGTCCTATGTTTTTTCCTGTTTGAATAAATTTGACATTAGGAAATTCTTTTACAGCTTCTTGTATCTCATCTTGAGAATTATTATCAATAACAATAATCTCTGTATCAAATTGAAAATTATAATTAGCCAATTTTTTTAACTGATATTTTATGAGTTTTGATGATTTATAATTTAAAATTATTATTGATAAATCCATAAATTTTATTTATACCAATTGTATAATTCTCTACTTTTTATTCTTACAATATTTTTAAATATATATTTTCTTTTTTTAAACATTTTTGAAATTAATTTAAAATTTTTAAAGAAAAATTTTAGCGTTTCATGTTCAAAAAATAATATATATATGAATTTTTTAAATTCATAAATAAATAAAGAAAAAAAGCATTTTATAAAGTTTGCAAAAAATTCATTTTTTATTAACAGATAAATATGGTTTCTATATGAATACTCATTTACCCAAGAAGACCTGTTTTTTCTATTTTGAATCGCGTTCAATCCCTTTTTTATTGATCTGTCGTGATAAGCAATTACGTTTGCTAAAAAATAGCATTTATAGCCAGCTAGTCTTATACGAAATGCTAGATCAACATCTTCTTTGTAGTTAAAAAAATCTTCATCAAAGTATTCATTATTTATTTTTATACTTTCAAGAACTTTTTTAGAATATATGGGACACGCAGCCGATGTTCCAAAAATTTCTTTTTTTTCATTAAATTTTTGACCATCTTCCTCTAATTGTCCAACGTCTATAACTTTATGATTTCTAAACACTTCGAATCCACAAGTATCAATTATATTTGTTTTCCCATGCTTGTCTGCATTATATGGGTCCTCATTATTAAATTCCCAGTGGAGTAGTTTTGGCTCTATAGCAGCTATTTTATCTAAGTTTTTTGCATTATGGAGAAAATCAAAAGCATTTTCTAAAAAATTAGGCTCCATTATTATATCTTGATTTAAACACAATATATAATCAGATTTAGCCCAGGCAAACAATTTATTGTGTGCTGCTGCAAATCCAATATTTTTTTTATTCTTGAATATTTTAAAGCATGGAAAGTTTTTTTCTATAATTTCAATTGTAGTGTCGTTTGAATTATTATCAAAAATATTGACTTCATAATCTTTAAATGTTTGTTGTAATATAGAATTAATACAATGTTTAATGTATTTTTCTCCATTCCACGTTACTAAGCTGATACTGATTTTAGACATTTATTTATTGAAAATTTTTGCTTTTCTGTCGTTCTGAATTTGTTTCAGGATATTTTATGTATCGTCTTCTCTCAGTGGGATTCTGAATCAAATTCAGAATGACAGCGTGTAAAGTCGGCAAAAATTTTATATTTATCAATGATACTAATTATTAACATTACAAATCCAAGTCCAAGTGGATGATCTAAATAAGGTGAAAATATGTGAGTCACCAGTATACTTATAAAAGAAAGTAATAATGAAATAAACATTACATTATTATTTATCAATTTAACAGAATCTCTGATTATTTTCAAGCTTAAAATTATGTAAAATAATAGTCCAAAAATGCCTATTTTAAGCCAAAAACTTAGCCAACCCCACTCAAAACTATAAGTTGTGACCTGACCGTTAGGATTTAAATCATTTAAATTTCTTGGATCTTTTGAGAAATATGTAATCTCATGGGCAAATCCATAACCCAGTATGGGAGAATTTTTTATATCGCTTAACATTGGGTGCAACAATTCCATTCTAGAATTAGTGCTCGCGTCAGACTCACTTACGCGACCTGACAACATGTTAGCGAAATTTATATTAGTGTTTGGAGTTTTTAATAAAATAAAAATAAAAATTAATGAAGAGATTGTAATTATTAAAAATTTTAAATAGTATTTTACGATATTTATAAATTTCTCTTTTTGAAAAATTAATATAAAAAATAAAACAAATAATGCACTAAAAATTCCTAGCCAAAAACTTCTTGAAAAACTAATTATAATAGCAGATAAATTTAAAATTAATAAAGTATAGAAGAATATTTTTTCATTTTTATTTAATTTTTGAAATATTAAAATTGTGAAATTTATTATAAACGCAATCATTATATAAATTTGACTTTGAAAAAATATTCTATAAAAATGATCATTCATTTTTGTGATTTCCCCAAGTCGTGTATCGCGAATCCATTTATATAGCATTGTAAAATCTAAACATGAAAAATGTTGAGAAAATAAATAAAAAATAATTATTGTTTTTAGTGACAAAAATAAGGTTGCAGAAATAAAAATATAAAATAAATTTTTTAAAACATTTTTATCCTTAATAATCTGATAGTAAATTGGTAGAATTAAGAAAAATATAAAATTATTTATGTCAAGGAAAATATTTGGAATATTTGTTTTATTAACTATTGCAATAATTATTCCCAAAATAAGAGTTAAAATATAAAAAACATGAAACCACCTGTAACTACTTTTTCTAAAATCAAATTTTTTATTTTTTACAATATAAATAATTCCAGCGATAAATGAAACTGCAAAAATAAATATTCTAATTGACAATGGAAAATCAAATAAATCAATACTTATTAGCCTTCCAAAAGAGCCCACAAATAGTTCTAAAAAACTAATATAAATAATCCATTTTATATCACGCGAGATTAGATAAATTATTAAAATTGCAAGAAGCAAAAACGCAATGCTATTAAATATTTCAAATTCGTGAGCAAAGAAAAAAATAACATCTAATATTACAAGAGACAAAAATGTTACTGAAAAGTATTTATTTTTTAGAAAATTAAACATTATAAATATTTCTTTTTTTTAGGTAAAATATGTAGTTTTGCAAAAAGTACAACTAATCTTACAATAAACCAGTTTAAAAACATAAAAAATCGTAAAATTAAAACCCGCAATTTACTTTTATGTTTTTTGAAATATACTAGTAGACTATTATTAAAAGTTCTTTGATTTTTTAGGATTTTTTCCTGTTTAAAGCTCTCACCTTTATGATGTTTTATGCTTGTAATTGGAGTAAAAATTATATCTAATCCATGTTTTCTGATTCTTGTACATAGATCCACTTCTTCAAATAAAAGCCAATAATCTTCGTCTAATAATCCACCAACTTGCTCTATTACTTTTTTATGAGTTAGTAAAAATGCACCCATAACTTGATCCACTTTTTTTTCGCTATTATAGTCAAAATCAAGCATGTAATATTTTCTAATTGCAAGAATTAAACGAGGAAAAAAATTGTGTAATTTTAATAACACAAAAATTTGTGATGATAAAGTAGGAAGTTTTCTGCACGATGGTTGAAGTGTAGAGTCACTATTTAATAATTTACATGCAATTGCTCCGATATTTTCACGTGAGTCAAAAATTTCAATTATTTTTTTAAGTGAATCTGATTCAATGAATTCTGTATCTGGGTTTAGTAGTAGGATATGATCATATTTAGCTAATTTATAAGCAATATTATTTGCTTTTGCAAAACCAAGATTTTCACCCGACTCTATATATCTAACCTGTGGATATTTGGAGTGAACCATGTCTTCGCTTCCATCATTTGAATCATTATCAACTACTATAACATCTAAATTTATATTTTTGTTAAATTCAAAAAGCGAAAATAATGTTTTATCAAGTAAATCTTTTACTTTGTAGTTTACGATTATTATTGAGATTTGTAACATAAAATTATTTAAGATGCTATTTCAAAGATCTTTTTTACTAATTCTTTTCTTGCATAAAAAGCTCTACTGGTAGATCCATGACCAGGTCCCTTTGTTCTTGCCTGTATCCATTTTCCATCTTTTCCTGTTAGACTATTAAAACCATTTTTAATTAATTTATTTCTTATAAAATCATAATCTCCTTTTATTTCCCTAATTAAATCATCGTCCTCTGCAAAATCCAAACTTGCAACTTTTATTAATTCTGCTTCATTTGCATTTTTTCCATGCCAAGCAACGGCACAAAAAATTATTGATTTTAATTTTGCCCAACAATGACTATGAAAAAAATCATCCTTTTTTAATTCTTTAGGATTAATCATTGTTATGGCCATTGTTTCCTTTGGTTTCAATTTATTATCTTTATCATAAACAAAACTAACTGATTTTAATTCCCAAGATAAACCATTTGGCGCTTTCGATATATTAGTTTGTAATCCTGCTAATCTCTCTAAAACAAGACCTTTCCAACCCTTATTTTGTTTGCCAGTTTCATATGTTGTAATTCCATGTTCTTTTGCCAAATCTCTTAAACTTTTTTTTACATGCTTTTTTAAATTTTTAATGGCAACTGATCTTGTTATTATTTTCATATATTTAATTTGTTTTTTATGTTTTTATCTAATTCTCCCACTCTTTTTATTGATAAATCTAAATATTTTTTTTCTGTATCTATTCCAATAAATTGTCTGTTTAAAGATCTTGCTACAATTCCAGTTGTAGAGCTTCCGGTAAATGGATCTAAAACAATAGCTCTTTCATTTGTACTGGCTAAAATAATTCTTCTTAATAGCTCAACTGGTTTTTGTGTTGGATGTTTTCCAAATTTTTTTTCATCTGGTTTTGGAGTAGTAATTGCCCAAACAGATCTCATTTGTGTGTTTGGCTTTTTTATAAAATCACCATTCCAATTTCCATTTTTCATTTTGTCATAATTAAAAATGTGTTTGGCTTTTTTATCTTTTCTTGCCCAGATTAATGTTTCATGACTAGCGGTAAAAAATCTGCAACTTAAATTTGGTGAAGCATTTGGTTTAAACCATGCAATATCATTTAGAATATGATAACCAAGGGATTGTAACGCATGGCCACATTGGTAAATTGAGTGATATGTTCCGCTAACCCAAAGAGTTCCATTTGGTTTTAAAACTTTTCTACATGCCTCTAGCCATTTATAATGAAAATCATAATCATCTAGAAAGCCCCTACTTTTATCCCAATCACCCTTATTTACGCTTACCATTTTTCCTGCATGTAAAGTAAAACCACCATTTGATAAATTATATGGTGGATCAGCAAAAATCATATCAACAGAATTTTCTTTGATTTTTGCAAGTACATTTAAACAATCTGCGAGATGTAATCTAAAACCAGGTTTTGAATAGTAAAGAGTTTTCATTTTTAATTAAAATTAAATTTTTTCACACAACTCAATCATTCTATTTGAGAATCCCCATTCATTATCATACCAAGAAACAAGTTTTACTAAATTTCCATCCATTACATTTGTAAGTAATAAATCTAGTATTGATGAATGCGAGTTTCCTATGATATCACATGAGACAACGGGATCTTTTGTCGTCACAAGTATTCCTTTGAATTTTTTGTCTTTTGACATTTTTACAAATAATTCATTAATTTTTTCTATTGTAACATTTTCTTTTAATTTTATTGTGATATCTGATAATGATCCATCGATAACTGGAACTCTGATTGCAAATCCATCAAATTTTCCTTTAAGCTTTGGAATTGCACGAGTAACAGCAATTGCTGCTCCGGTTGATGTTGGAATAATGTTCATTGCTGCTGCTCTCGCGCGTCTTAAATCTTTATGAGGACCATCCATAATATTTTGATCAGCAGTATAAGCATGAACTGTAGTCATCAAAGCTTTTTCTATTGTAAAATTATCGCTTATTATTTTCATAACTGGTGCAATACAATTTGTTGTACATGACGCTAAATCATAAACATTTGTAGATTTTTTTATTTTTTCTTCATTTACGCCTAGAACTACTGTTTCAACGTTTTCACCTTTTGCAGGAGCTGAAATGATAACTTTTTTTGCACCAGCTTTTATATGTTTTT
>JAQVMR010000049.1 GCA_028703545.1 Patescibacteria group bacterium | reverse complement strand
GGGAAGCAAGTGGATTCTTGCCATCACAGAAATGGAAACAAGAAGTAAAGAATGAACCATGGTATATAGGAGATACATATCATTTAAGTATTGGACAGGGAGATGCTCTAGCTACGCCCCTACAAGTCGCAATGCTTACGAGTGTTATAGCAAATGGAGGGAAATTATATGAACCCAAAATTGTTGATAAGAAGATTAACATTTCAGGAATAGAAGAAATTATTCCGGTAAAAATAAAAAATTCAAATTTTATTGATAGTGATAAAATAAAATTAGTTCAAGAAGGAATGAGGCAAGGCGTCACTTCTGGGAGTTCTAGATTTTTATCTAATCTTCCTATTGAAGCAACTGGTAAAACCGGTACAGCTCAGTTTGGAAATGAAGGGAAAACACATGCTTGGTTTACTGGCTATGCTCCATATGAAAATCCAGAAATAGTAATTACTATTATGATTGAAGGCGGAGGAGAAGGAAGTAGTGTTGCTGTGCCACTTGCTAGAGATATTTTATTATGGTATTTTAAAGATAGGCAGAAATGAAAATCTGCCAGATTATTAAACTAATTAGAGAGCTTTTGCGCTGTCTAGTTTTTCTATTAATAATAACAAATTTATGCCAGATATAAGTTTTTTAACAGAAGGGGGATATAAAAAATTACAAGAAGAGCTTGAATATTTAAAAAAAACAAAAAGATTGGAAGTTGCTAAGAGAATAGACAAGGCAAGAGAATTTGGTGATTTGTCTGAAAATGCAGAATATCAAGACGCAAAAGAAGAGCAAGCATTTATAGAAGGAAGGATTTTAGAAATTGAACATCTTTTTAAAACATCAAGTATAGTTGATACATCAGAATCATCAAAAAGTACTGTTGTTAAAATTGGCTCTAGATTATCAGTTGAATTTGATGGAAATAAAAAAGAATTTGAAATTGTAGGTGCTACTGATAGTGATCCAATCCAGGGATTAATTTCTTATAATTCACCGCTAGGTCAATCACTTATCGGAAAATCAAAGGGAGATGAATTTGAAGTCGAGGTTCCAAAAGGAAAAGTTCAATGTAAAATTTTAGATATAAAATAATGTTTAGAAAAAAAATAGGAATAGATCTTGGTACAACAACAACACTGGTTTATGTACCCAAAAAGGGGATCATAATAAATGAGCCATCTGTTGTTGCTATTTCAACAATTGATAAAAAAGTTTTGGCAGTAGGAAATGAAGCAAAAGAAATGATTGGTAGAACACCAGATTCTATAATGGCTTATAGACCACTTAAAGATGGTGTAATTGCGGATTATAGAACAACAGAAAGTATGTTGAGATATTTTATCAACAAATCTTTATCTGGAATTAAAATTTTTAGACCAGAAATTATGATATCAGTTCCAGCAGGTATTACCTCAACAGAGAGAAGGGCGGTAATAGGTGCTACAATTTCTGCAGGAGCAAAGGCAGCTTATATAATTAAACAACCACTTGCTGCCGCAATAGGAGCAGAGATTCCAATTGGTTCTGCTTCTGGACACATGATTGTTGAGCTTGGAGGTGGAACAACGGAAATTGCAGTTATTTCACTTGGTGGAATAGTTACATGTAAATCCGTAAGAATTGGTGGAACAAAATTTGATTTATCAATAATGGAACATATTAAGAAAAAATATGGATTAGCCATTGGTGAATCTACCTCAGAACAAGCAAAAATTAAAATTGGTTCAGCTCTATTTTTAGATGATAAAGAAAAAATGAGCATGCAAATTAAGGGAAGAGATATGATCACAGGACTTCCAAGAATTTTGAAAATTACATCAGATGATGTAACGGAGGCATTACAGAATGATATTTATGGAATTATTTCAGCAATAAAGGCTGTTTTATTTGATACTCCACCAGAATTATCAGCAGATGTTATGGAAAAGGGTATGATTTTATCCGGTGGCACAGCTCAACTTAGAAATTTAGATAAATTATTAAATCAGACAACAGGAGTTCCTTCTTATGCATCAGACCATCCATATCTTTGTGTTGCAAAAGGAACAGGAATTGCACTTGAAAATTTAGAATCATACAAAAGAAGTTTGTTATCAGCAAAATAGCAAGGAGCTATTAGCAATAAGTTCTTAAGGGTTAAAACTTATGAATATTGGTATTGATTGTTCAAGAATTGAAATAAAACAAAAAACCGGTACAGAGTGGTATTCTTATTACATTATAAAAAATATTTTAAATATTGATGAAGAGAATCAATATTTTTTATTTTCTAGAGAAAAATTAAGTAGTGAATTTACAAATTTTTCTAATGTAAAAAATATTGTGTTAGATTGGCCTATAAAAAAATTTTGGACAATTATAAAACTTAGTTTATCAGTTAAAAAATATAATTTAGATTTATTTTTTTCTCCAGCTCATAATTTACCAATATGTGGATCTAAGAAGCTTATAACATGGCATGATTTGGCTTATGAATATTATCCAAAATATTATTCATTTTTGCAAAAATTGTCCCTGAAATTGGGTGCAAAAAATTTACGATACGCTAATGCAATAATTTCTCCATCAATTGCAACTAAAAACGATATTATTAAATTTTATGAAATCAATGAAGATAAAATTGTAGTTGTTCCACATGGAATTGATTTTGAAAAATATGGAAATATTAATGATAATAAAGAAGTTTTAAATAAATTTAATTTACAAAATTATTTTGTCTATATGGGTAGACTAGAAACAAAGAAAAATATAGAATCATTGATCGATTTTTACGATAATTATTGTTGTGAATTTGGAAGTCATTATGATTTAGTGTTGATTGGAAAACCAGGTTATGGATATGATAAAATAGAATCAAGAATTAATAATTCCAAATTTAAAAACTATATAAAAATTTTAGGTTATGTTAGTGAAAATGAAAAAATTCAAATTTTAAAAAATAGTTCAATGTATTTAAATTTTTCTAATTTTGAAGGATTTGGAATGACAATCCTCGAAGCGGTAATATTAAAAGTTCCATTATTAATTTCTGATTTAGAGGTATTTCGTGAAATAAATTTAGATGAAGTTTGTTATACAAATGATTTTTTTAAAGATGCTGTAAAAAAAGTAGCAAAAATTTTAAGAGACGAAGAATTTAAAAACTATTTGGTAGAAAAAAATTATAAAATTTTAAACTTTTATAAATGGGAAAATAGTGCAAGAAAAACAATTGAAGTTTTTAATAATTTAAAATATAAAAATGGAAAAATATAAAAATATTAATAATGAATTACAAGAAAAAGTTGTTGATTTGGAATCTCAAGACAGGGAGCATTTTGATATTTTTGTTATATCTGCATTAGAGAAACATTCTAGAAAAATAGATGAGGGTTCTAGGGGAATAATTTTGAAAGTTGATTTATCTGGGTTTAGTGATAAAGAGCTAGAAGATTTTGGGATTAAGATTAATAGAGAGGCGGGTTCTGTTTTTAAAATATTAAAAATAGAAAATTCAGTTTATGCTAAATATGAACATAAAATGCAATCTAGGGCTGTTGAGATTTTAAATACAGAAGAGTCAAAAGAAAATGGCTTAGCCAGTGTTCCAAATGTTAGTAGATGTGATGATATTGATATATCTGGTAATGAAAAAGTTATCAATTTGTTAAAAAAAGCCGGTGTAGATGTATCTAGTGACAATAAAATTAATGTAATAACAATGGATTACGTTCCGGGTATGGATTTATCATTTTATATATTTAGAAAAATAGTTGAAAAAATATTAGAAAAAGAAATCAATAATGTTTTTATTAAACAGGAAATAAATGAAAATCCCAATGAATGGTTATCTGTTGCTGGATTTTCAGATCTTTGTAGGCTTATGGGGATATATTTTGGAATAGAATTTAGTACGGATAATATGCATATAATAAGAAAAAATGAGAAAATACTTTTGGATTATATGGAAAAAAATGATGTGACGTTGAATAAAGGAATATTTGAAGTATTTAGGAAGTCTGTGATTAAATTACACGAAAATGATTTTTATCATAATGATTTACACGAAAGAAATGTAAGAGTGGTCTTGGATGAAAATGATAATCTAATGCAAATGTATTTTATAGATTTTGCAGATGCGTCAGATTTTGAAGATAGTAATAAACCAAATGATTTATCTATATACGGTGTTTATTGTGAACATACAATAACCAAACAAGAAAAAAAGAATAAAAAACAAAAAGAACTTTTGTTTAATTTTGATAGGGATTATGAACTTTTTCAAGATGCCCATCCTTTGTCTGTGGCGAAAGTTAAGGGAATAACATATGTTTTTAGTGGAGATAAAAAAGACAACATGAATAATGTTTTGTATTCTTTAAATCAAGAACTTATATCTGATAGAGAAAATTATGTTGCAATATCTTTAATTTTAGCCATAAAAAACGGACAATTAGACAGGAAATATGTTCAAGATATAATTAATATTGGACTTTTATCTCCTGGCCCATCTTTTAAATGGAAGATTGTAAATAATATACTATTGACAAAGAATATAATATAATATATAATATAAGTCCAATTATAAGGAGGTTATTGTATGAGTAATAACAACAAAGAAGACTTAGGTCTTGTAATTGATAACTACAAGAAAAAAGGATTTGATGTACTGATTAAAAATGATTTTTTGATTATCAAAAAACCGGGATATAAGACAAAAAAAATCTCAATTAAAATGGCTATTAAATTATTAAATGCCTTTTTGGTTGAATTACAATAGAGGACAGTATTTTTTTCTGTCCTCATTTTATTTGACAAAATAGTTTAAATATTATAGTATATATAAGCTAGATTAGTAAATGATCGCGGTAGACTATTATGGTTTATCGAGGAAAGTCCGAACACCATTTTGCTAAGTTTTATAACTTAGGAATAATTGCTAACGGCAATCCTTTTAAAAGTGATTTTAAAAGAGGACAAGTGCAACAGAAAAAATTCCTGCCAGTCTGACTGGCTAAGGGTGAAATTCTGAGATAATTAGCTCAGACGCTCTATTTTTGACAATAGAGAAGGGGTAAACTCTATTCGGTGCAAAACTAAGAAAACCTAGTTTGACTAGGGTGGTAAGTTGCTAGATCTATTTAGTGATAAATAGACAAGATAGATGATCATTGCCTCCTTTTGGAGGAACAGAATTCGGCTTATAGCTAATTTAGCAAATTTATATTTGTGTTATGATAAGAAATAAACTTTTTTTAAATGCAATAGAGATTCCTCTCGATTTTATTTTGTTGGTCGTGTCAGGAATTATTGCCTATTATTTAAGATTTGCTCAATTTATAACACAATATAGACCGGTAATTTTTGAGTTACCGTTTTTTTTATTTTTACAAATATTAATTTTTACATCACTTGTGGCAATTATAGTTTTTATGATTTCGGGACTTTATAGTTTTGAAAAAAGAACGGTTTATCAAAAATTCTCAAAAGTTTTTTCAGCTTGTTCAACATTTATTTTAATACTTGTGATTGCTTTTTTCTTTGAGCAGAGATTATTTTCTTCAAGATTTATAGTCATAATTTATTGGATAATTGGAATAATATTTTTATTATTAGAAAGAATTGCACTCGATATTACAAGAAGAATTTTAGCAAAAAAAGGAATTATAAAAACAAAAATTATTCTTGTGGGAAAAAATGAAACCGCACATGAATTAGAAAGAGAATTTCAAAATGATAAAACATATGGATATGAAATTGTAAACCATTTTTCAATTAACGATAATACTATTTATGAAATTAAAAATTATATTTTAAATAATGAAGTTGATGAAATAATTTTAACAGATCCATACGCTGAAAAAGATTTTGTATCCTCACTTATAAATTTATGTAACGTAAAACACATTATTTATAAATACACAGCATCACTTCTTGAAACTAGAATCATAAATTTTGAAGTAAATGATATAGCAGGAATTCCAATTGTGGAGATTAAAAGAACTAAACTTGGGGGATGGGGTAGAATTTCCAAAAGACTTTTTGATTTCATTCTTGCGATATTGGGACTCATTATTTTTATTCCAATTTATATAATTATAGGAATTATTATAAAAATCGATTCCCCTGGACCGGTGTTAGTAAGACTTACAAGAATAGGAGTCAGAAATAAAGAATTTAAAATGTATAAATTTAGATCAATGATTGTCGGAGCTGACAAAATGAAAGATGAGCTTATAAAATTTAACGAAAGAAATGATGGACCACTTTTCAAAATGAAAGATGATCCAAGAATTACCCGTGTTGGAAAATTTATAAGACGCACCTCGATTGATGAAATTCCACAAATTTTAAATGTATTAAAAGGTGAAATGAGTTTAGTTGGGCCTCGTGCTCATGAACCCAGGGAAGTAGCACAATACAAAGATGAGCAAATGCAACTTTTGGTAATAAAACCAGGAATAACTGGCATGGCACAAGTGTCAGGTAGGTCAAATCTAAAATTTGAAGATGAAGTAAGACTAGATGTTTATTATATAGAAAATTGGAGTTTGATGTTAGATGTGAGAATAATTTTAAAGACCATAAAAGTTGTACTTAAGAAAGAGTCTGCTGTTTAGTAATATTTTTATATAAAGTCAAAAGGTGCTCTTGAGGAGCACCTTTTTAGTCAAAGTTCTTTATTTTAGAGTTCGCCGAATTTTTTTTCGGCAATCTCCTTTGCAAAAAGTTTTTCTTCGTCGTTGGGGGTGTATGCTACCCGGTATTGTTTGTAATATTTGGCAATCATATTTTTTATTTTTTGATGATCTTTTGGGTTTCTGGTGGTGAGTATTTCTAATCCCCAGCGCAGAGCCAACTGCATTGCACTTTGTTCGTATGCAGGACCAGAAAATCTTTCAAAATACGGACATTCTGGATTGCGAGTTGCAATTTTTAGCATTTTTTTCAGGATTGCAATTTGTTCTTTGGGGTGAATCTGGTCTCCAGTTTCCAAGGATATCCATCTTGTATAGACAGATATTATACTCAGATCCTGAACTGTGTCTGCTTGCTTTACCATTTGCCTTATGACTAAGCGTTGTACAGGCCACCAGTTGTTATGACCCCAAAAGTAAACATTTACAAGAACCTCGTGGGGTATGTGAATAAATCCGAATACCAGACTTAGAACCACAGCGAGTATAAACCCGCTACAAATAAATATTGCATTTTTTTTCATGATTCCTCCATGATTAGCTATGAGATTTTGAATCCTAAATTCGCATTTGAAACAGAACACTTGTAGAATAAAACTATGAAAAAAACAATAAAAAGTTCTCACACCTTTGCAAAAGTGAAAGACTAGAAATAGGGATATTATTAAACAA
>JAQVMR010000048.1 GCA_028703545.1 Patescibacteria group bacterium | reverse complement strand
AAAATCAAAAATTTCGGATCCTATTTTTAAAAAAGGAAATGTTTTAAATTTTTATGGTGAAATTAAAGAAGCTGAAGACAAATCTACGGTAAATATTTCTGAAGTAGAAAAAATTAAACTTGTTGAATTGCTAAATCCAGACATCTTTGAGATAGACGATATTTTAAATTCTAGACTTAATTCTTTTGTTTCTATCGAGGGACAAATTTTAAAAATTAATAAAAAAAGTTTTTACATTGGAGACGAAGACAGTAAATTAAAAATAAAATTTAAAGATCTGGGAGATTTAAAATTGCAAAAAGCAGATAATGTTTATCTAAGAGGAATAGTTGTTAATGATGGAGATACAAAAGCAATCTCCATCAGAGATAAAAATGATGTTTTAATTCAAAAAGTTTTATCTGAGGAAGAATCAATTTTCCCTAGCAGCACAATAGAAAGTTTAGAAAATTTGCAAGATTCTAAAAAAGATTTTTTGGGAATAATTATTTTAAGCATTTCCATTGTTCTAGTAATTTTTTTCTTTGTAAAAAATAAATTGAAGAAAAAATAAAAAATCCTCCCCCACCGACCTGGTATAAAAAAGCAATTTTTTATTTCTTGTATCAGGTAAGCGAGAGAAGATAAATTGAATGATATTTTCTTGTCGAATCTCGTAGAGCGTACAAGATTTCTTAATGACAAAAAATATCTTTCTACATTATATATTAAATTAAAAAAATATGTCAAATAATTTTAATGATAATACTTAAAAATATATTTTGATATTAGAAAAATTGAATTTTAATTTTTATCTATTGAATTTTCCTATTGTAAGATGATATACTTTTTTTATTGAATAATTTTCGGGCTCGTAGCTCAGTTGGCTAGAGCGTTTGCATGGCATGCAAAAGGTCAGGGGTTCAAGCCCCCTCGAGTCCACCAATAAGTCCTCGTAGTTCAACGGATAGAACAGGTCCGTCCTAAGGACAAAATCTGGGTTCAATTCCTAGCGAGGATACCAAAATATTTTTTTTCAAATTTTGATTTTTGATATTTATTAAGCATTTAATGCTTTTTATTTTTTTATTATAAGTGTGATAATATAATAATCAACATAAAAAAAGAAAACGGTTTAATGTGAAAATTATATTAAGTGAATTTTTTCATAAAGGAGGATAAAATAAAAAAATATAAGTCATTCCGTGAGTCCTATCCGGAGTAGTTTTTATAAAGAAACATTATCTATATTTTGTCAAGTATTAGATAGTTAATGTAAATTTCTATTGACAAAAAATAAGGTATAAATTACTATATTATGAAAATTAAAAATAAATTATGGAGGAATAAATGTTGTTAATAGTGAATCTAGATTTTTCAATTAATAAAGAAAATCACTTTTTGAAAAATCATAACTGCCCCCCATCTCCCTGGATAGTAAACAGAATAAAGAATTCTATTTCTGGATATGGACCAAGTAGAACCTATAATCTATTTATTAAGTATAACAACTATGAACCAAAATTTATTGGTGGAGAGCCTGTTACTGATTGGACAGAATGTCCAAAATTTGTGATAGACCCAATGCCAGTAAAATTAATTCTACCAGGAGAAGAAAAAAGCAATTTTTTTAGTCTGAGATCTACCACATCAGAAGTTGACATACTTATGTTTTTGGCTGTGTTGTCAGAGTCAGGAAATCATAAATTTCATATAGATACTCGCAATGCAGAGATTGTTCTTAAGAAATTTGATAGAGATAGAATTTCTGTTTCTGGTCATACTTTAGTAAAAATGGAAAGAACCGGATTTGTTGATGTTACTTTTCGTAATATTTGCAAAAGAATTCATCTTAACAGGATTGAGATTATTAATTTTTGATTGGGGCTAACTATATAATGGTTTAGCCCCAATAATATTTTATGGTGGGTTTTGTTGAAATTGTTCCACGTGGAACATTTTCGGTTTAACTAATTGTGTGTCAATCTATTAAAAATAATATATAAATAGGAGGAATTTAAGTGAACAAGAATAGGTTTATTCACTTTATAAGAAGAGCTTTTGCAGATGCGTGGCTCGCTATTTTATCAACTTTTTTTGTTAGTTTTATTCATGAATATTGGTATATAGGTATGCCACTTTTAGTAGTAGTTAAAACAAGACTAATGGCGGCTTTTCTAAGAACCCTTTATGGCTTATATAGAGATGAATTTACTTTTCTTGTTACAAGGAAAAGAAATAATTACACACTAAGAGAATATATTATTTGTAATACACTTAGTTCATTAATATATAATGGTCCAACGTATTTAATTATTCTGTATGTGTCTGGTGCAAGTCCTAGTAATACCCTAGTGGCAGTTCGTAATGTACTTATACTTAGTATATTTTTGGGGGTTTTTTATGGATTGTTTCTCGATTTTTTTAGGAATTTATTTGACGTGACTATTCCAAAAATTTTGGGAAAAGTATTAAAATTAGTTTTTCAAAAATAAAAGAGCTTGTTTAAAATAAATGAGCTCTTTTTTTGTATAATCATTTATGTGCGATTATTCTATTGACATAGGTATTAACACATGGTATAAAGATATATTAATACAAGGAGGAACAATGAAATCCATCAGTACACTACCTAAATATCTAAGAGATTCTTGGAAAAAAGGAGAGCCAGTAGTTAGACCATATTTAGATCAAATCATCGAAACTCTTGAAAAAGAGTTTTCTGATTGTGTTTTTAAAGTATTTTATACATATTCAGTAATGATGTTTTTTTATGTGCCAATCACTGAGTTTGTTGTAGTAAGAGTAGTTCCAAAAAAGATTAAGATTTTTGGACTTACTTTATTTTCTTACACATTATATAAGAGAATTGTTGAAGTTAGTCTTTCTGATACAAAAGAGGTGGTTGGAGACATTCTTAGTAAAAAGTATGAAAAGTGTTTTGATGGAGCGAATTATTTTAATATTTTTGTTAAAGAGCCACTATCAAGATCAATTTATGATTATTGATACTTATTTTAAACCCGGAAATTATCCCGGGTTTTAATTTAAATAAAATTGTTCCACGTGGAACAATTTTTAAATTTTGGCTTAAAATAGACAAAAAACAGGATTTTAACCAAACAAAAACTCCCCTTAGATCTAACTTTTCAGTGTTTTTATCTAGGGGAGTTGCACTCCCCATTTTTAGACCTATTGCCAAAATGTCATTTTTGTGTTAAAATGAACAGCTTAGCAATTATCATTTTCATTCTATATATAGGAAGCATTTTCCCTTCTGTATAATTGTTTTAATTTTTTTGTGTATTCTCCGCTGTTTTTGGCGAGGAAATATACTTTATATATTTTTTGTTTTTGTTTTGATAAAACAATTATATAGAATATTATTTTTTCAATTTACTATATTATTAGTATATCATATTTAAAGAAAAAAAACAATAGTCAATATTGGCTTATTTAAGCCAAAAAAATAACATAAAAAATTATATTAATGATTTTTTGACAATTTTGTCAAAACTTATGCACATATTGTTGATAAGTTTGTGGATAACTTATGTGTTTAAAATGGACTTATCCACAGGTTTATTAACATACTGTGAATAAGTGAAAATATATTCACTCAAATACTTTTTAATTTTTCTGATTCTACGTCAGAGATGTTTTTAATCCGGTATTTAGTGTAAGTCTCTTTTTTATTGTTTTAGATTTTTTTATATTACACTTTATATATTTTAAAATATGTTTTATGTTTTAAGCAAAAGATTAAAACCTAATTCAAAAAGTTTTCCCAATTACTAAAAAGATAACTAAAATGTAACTCCAGCATCTATTTGATTATATTAAGTAATTTATTTTTTTAGATAAACTTATTGTTATATTATCTGTCAGGTGATAGAATATAATTATTAATTTTAAAAAATAAAATAAGTTTATGGAGCTCAATACACTATTAAAAAAATCTACTGAAGTTGGTGCTTCTGATCTTCATTTAATTGTTAATAATAAACCATGTGTAAGAATAAGTAAGGTAATAAATGAATTAGGGGATTTTGGAGAAATAAATTCTAGTGATATGAAAAAAATGATCGAAGCGGTTCTAACAGTCAATCAAAAGAAAAAATTTTATGAAGAAAGAGAGTTGGATTTTTCATATGATATAAATAACGTAGGAAGATTTAGAGTAAATATTTGTTGGGAAAGAGACAATGTTGCGCTTGTTGCAAGAATTATAAATAAAAAAATTCCAACAATGGATGATCTTGACTTGCCAGATGTTGTAAGGGGAATTATAGAACAAGAAGAAGGTTTGGTGCTTGTAACGGGTCCTACTGGCTGTGGAAAATCAACAACACTAGCTTCTATGATAAATAATATAAATGAAACAAAAAATGTTTCAATAATTACATTAGAAGATCCAATAGAATATTTATTTCCAAAAGCAAAAGCAATAATTACTCAAAGAGAGCTTGGTTCTGATATGTTAACATTTGCTGCGGGACTTAAACATGTTTTAAGGCAAGACCCAGATATTATTATGGTTGGTGAAATGAGAGATTTAGAAAGTATCGCTTTAACGCTTACTCTTGCAGAAACAGGACATTTAGTCTTGGCGACATTACATACGCCAAATGCATCACAGGTTATGGATAGAATTGTGGATGTTTTTCCAGCACATCAGCAGGAACAAATTAGACTTCAATTTTCAATGGTTTTAAATTGTATAGTAGCTCAAAAATTATTACCAAGAAAGGGTGGGGGAATGATTGCCGCCAGAGAAATTTTGATTAATACGCCGGCTGTTTCTAATATAATAAGAGAAAACAAGGTTCCTCAAATAAAAACAGTTATGCAAACAAGTTCTGATAAGGGGATGATAACAATGAAACAATCAATAAAAGATTTGTATGAGTCGGGGCTAATAGATGAAGACGTTGCCAAAGCAACACTAGTTGATGATATAAAAATCGGTGCTTAATATGCTTTGATTATTTTTTTATTTATTAATAAATAATTTTTAATTATGAAAAAAATCGGACTTATAATTTTAGCCGGAGGAAAGGGGACGAGAATGAATCAGGAAGTTCCAAAGGTTCTTACAGAAATCAACGGAGTATCTTTAATAGAAAAACTTTTAGGCAGCGTTGGAAAATTTTTTGATAAATCCGATATTTATATTGTTGTTGGCTATAAAGGAGAAGATGTAATAAATAAACTTAATGATGAATATAATTTTATTTGGCAAAAAGAACAATTAGGAACCGGACACGCAGTAATTCAATGCAGAGAAGAATTAAAAGGAAGATATGAAAACATATTAATTTTATATGGCGATACTCCCTTTATAACAGAAAAAACTTTAAAATTACTTATGGACCTACATTTAGACAGCAATTCTATTTTTAGCATGATAACCCTAAAGATAGATAATTTTGAAAAAGAAAATGCCCCATATTGGAAATTCGGAAGAATTATAAGAGACGAAGAAGATAATGTTATAAAAATTATTGAATTTAGTGATTCTACGGATTATGAAAAAAATATTACAGAGATTAATCCAGCAATTTATTGCGTAAAAGACGCCTGGTTGTGGAGCAATTTAGATGACATAAGAAATAATAATATACAGAACGAATACTATTTAACGGATCTGGTATTTTTGGCCAATAATCAAGGGCTTGATATAAAAACATTACAAGTTAATGATAATATAGAATTAATGGGAATAAATAGTCGTGATGATCTTAAAATTGCTAAAAAATCACATAAGTTTGATGCATAGAGTGTCTTGACATTTTTATTTAATTTGTTTAGTATTTATATACTTATAATTAAAATAGATTATTATATGACCGAAGAAAAAAAAGCAAATATTGAGCCAGGAATGATAGTCAGGGTTCATGAAAGGATTAAAGAGAAAAATTCAAAAGGAGAAGAGAAAGAAAGAATTCAGATTTTTGAAGGTATTGTTATAGCACATAAACATGGTAATGAAAAAGGAGCAACAATTACAGTAAGAAAAGAATCGGGCGGAATTGGTGTAGAAAAAATTTATCCAATACACTCCCCGGCTATTGATAAAATAGAAATTAAATCAAGAATTAAATCTAATAAATCAAAATTGTATTATTTGAGATCTTATAAAAAGAAACTTAAAAAGGTTAGTTTGTAATCTCTGTAATCGAATTTTGGGAATATGCACGGATGGCGGAACCCCGCATAATCCGCTTCGCTTCTTTGCGGGGCAGGTTGTCATACGCTTGCTAGAGTGGTGGAATTGGTAGACACGCAAGCTTGAGGGGCTTGTAGGAGATTTTTCCTGTGGAGGTTCAAATCCTCTCTCTAGCACCATAAATTTTTAGATTTAAATTGAAAATAGTAAATATTTGGGCTTGTGGCTCAGTTGGTTAGAGCATCTGCTTTGCAAGCAGAGGGTCGTGGGTTCGAATCCCACCAAGTCCACCATTTAGGGTCCTTGGCTCAGTTGGTTAGAGCGTCTCGTTTACACCGAGAAGGTCATAGGTTCGAATCCTATAGGGCCCACCATAAATAATTTTGAAACATGAATTTTAAATGATTAATTTAAAATTTTATGATTCATGACATCGCTTTATGAGCGATTTTTTTGTTTATTGATAAAAACCATATAATGATATTATAAATAAAATTTTAATTAAGTGTGTTTTTAAAAATAATTTTTAATTTTGTGATCTAGAAAAAATAAATGAACAATGTATATAATATTTTAATGGATTGTCTACATTTTAAATATACTTTGTGTTAATTTTGTTTGTTTATATTTTATCATTGGCGCGCTTTATATTGTTTTTATTATTGACCACTTCTTCAATAAATGATAATCTAATACATTATACATTGGAGGAAAATCATGAAAATAACAAAATTATACTTTTTCGAAGAATTATTTGGTGCTTATTCTGATTTTACACCAGAAGACCATCTACATCACGCATATAAGTTTTTATGTGTGGAGTTATCAAGCGGAGAAAAAATTTTAATTGTAGGTTCACATGAATTTGCAATTAGCGATCTTTTGAGACAGGCAATTTTTGAAAAAAAGGAATCCCCTACAAAAGAATCATTGGTGTGGGAAGATTTAATAGTGGAAAGGTTGATGCCTGGAAAAGCAGCAGTCTCTTTATTGAAACTCCAAATGATTTGAGAAAAATCATTCTCAGAGCACTGAAAACAGAAGAAGCAACTCAAAAAGCAAGATACATAGGATATGTCCAGGGGGATCGTTAGGCAATAAAAATATTTTTTTAAGAGAGTCTCAGGCGGACTCTCTTTTGTATTTGTTCAATTTTTAGATAATAGATTCTTGTTTTTTATGTTTTGTATAATTTTATTAAAAAGTATAAAATTAAAGAAGGTTATTTGGTGAATTAGAATTTTATGTTAGAAAACTTTTTTGGTTTAAAAACTCAAGCAATGTTTGATGTGTGGACCATAGGACAT
>JAQVMR010000047.1 GCA_028703545.1 Patescibacteria group bacterium | reverse complement strand
TTAAATCACCAAGTCAGACTTGGTGATTTAATTTTTAAGTCTATTCTGTAAAAAACATTTTAAAATTAGTAAAGGTAAAGATACGCCGCAATGAAATGAAGGCGATCAGACAAAAAGGCCCATGTTTTGAACTGTACCCTGTTTAGTAGACACTAAACAAAAAGACACCTTATACACTTTTTGATAAAAGATGATGCCTGTATTTTACAGGGATCATCTTTTTTAAATTCCATTGATATCTATAATTATTGTAATAATTCATATACTTGTTAATAATATCATTTAATTCACTAAACGTCTTAATTTCTTTACAATCTATTTCATCTTTTAGGTGTCCAAAGAATGATTCCATTGGCGCATTATCTATACAATTACCTTTTCTAGACATAGATTGTCTTAAGTTTAAAACCTTAATCTTTTCTATGAACTCTGGATTAGTATAATGGAATCCTTGATCAGAGTGAATTATTGTTTCGCAGCTTATTGTTTTAATGTTTTTTAAATTATCTATTGAATCTAAAACAAACTTCATAGATAGATTGTTAGATAATTGCCAACTAACTATCTCTTTACTAGCAATATCTTTAACTGCTGATAGATAGGCCTTGCTACATTGTCCGTAGTATAGATAAGTAATATCAGTACAAAGAACTTTACCAGGAACATTTTGTTTAAACTTTCTATCTAAAATGTTATTAAATGTATGATGTTCTTGTGTTTTTTTCATTATCATTTTGTATGGATTTTTCCTCCTTATTTTTGTTGTTAAATTATACTTATTCTTAATTCTAATTATCTTTTTGTGATTCATTGTGAGTCCATAATCTAGTCTTAAATGCATCTGTATGCTTCTCCAGCCATATTTAGATCTACTCTTATCAAATATTTCTTTGATTATTAGATAATCCTTTTTATCCTTGTCTGCATTATTATTTTTTAAAGAACAATAATAACCACTTTTAGAAACTTTAGCAATATCACAAATCATTTGTATGTCTTTATTTAGTTTTCTAATTATCTCATACTTTTGATATGGTCTAAGTTTTATTTCCTTTTTAGACCTTGAAGTTTTGCTAAAAAATCGTTTTCAGCCTCTAGATAAGCAATTTTAGTTTTTAAATATTCAATACCATCTTTATTGATATGCTTCGATCTTCTTCCTGGACCACCTCTATTTTCTTTTATTAAAGTTTCTTTACCTTGTTTGTATTTATCTTTCCACCTCCTTAAACACTGTCTTGGCTTATCTTTTCCTATCCAAGACAAATTGAATCCAGCTTCTTCAAATATCATTCTTGGACTATATCCTTTATCATAATATTTTCTAATAGCTTCAAGTTTAAACTTATTGTTGTAAGTTATTGATTTAGAACTACATTTAACAACATTTTTATTGTTTAATAGCTCTTCTATTTGTTTTTGATTAAACATATGTTTTTTTAATTAATTATTTTAAATTATACAGTTGATCTACAAACAAAAAAAGACACTTTTGGTGTCTACTTTTTGGGGTACAGTTCAATCTAAAGGGTTTTTTTGATACCCCTAAATATAGGTTAGAACTAGAATATGTTTTTATTGGGATTATTGATATAATTAAATCAAGATAATTAAAATTAGTTATGTAAAAACATTTTTGGTTTTATTTATTTTTTATCAATTATTTTGTTTTTAATATTAGAAATAATTATTTTAATAAAAAAATAGCAGATAATAAAGTAATTTTATAATTATCAAAAATATAGAAATTTCAACAACAAAAAAATATATTTATCATGGACGTGAACCAGAAATAAATTTTTAATGTCTGTTGTAAAAAATAAATGGGTCTATAGCTCAGTTGGCTAGAGCGTTTGCATCGCACGCAAAAGGTCAAGGGTTCAAATCCCTTTAGATCCACCAAGCGGGTGTCATATAGCGGTTATTATATCAGCTTCCCAAGCTGAAAATGGCGGTTCGATTCCGCTCACCCGCTCCAAATAAATTATGGGGAAATATAAAATAATGAATACATCACTGGTTACATAATTAGAATAGAGGTTGAGGAGTAGAATAGATATTGTATAAAAAGACGGGTTATAAACCCGTCCTTTTGTCTTTACAAAATTTTAATAAGTGATATAATTTATAATTATTTATTTGTACATGTGGAGGATAAAATGAAAATAAGAGTATTTGCAATAGAAGAATTATTCCCATTCTTTTTAATCCTGGGGACAATAGTTCTTTTGTATGATGGGGCATTTTATAGATATTTAGAAAACTGCATTTTTTATTTAAATCATGTTTTTGCTATCTCAAATTGTCTCTCAATAAGACTAATTTTAGCAACATTTATGTTTGTATTGTTTCTTATTGTTTGCTGGTTGGGAGCTTTTATTTTTCATTTTTTGAGCCTTAAATTTAATAAATTGTTAGGAAAAAAATAAACGGAGAGACAATCTCTCCGTTTTTAAATTTTATATCATCTATTCACTATATTGTTTTGCCTCAGCAAAACTTATTGAAAGAAGTTTTGAAACTCCATAATCATCCATCGTTACCCCATACAGAGTATCTGATTTTGTCATTGTTGCGCGATTGTGAGTTATGCATATAAATTGAGTTTTGTCTTTTAATTTTTCTATGATTTCTGCAAATCTTTCTGAGTTTGCTTCATCAAGTGCTGCATCAACTTCATCTAAGACTACAAAAGGAGATGGGTTATTAAATATAATTGCACAAATTAGAGCTATAGAAGTAAGTGAACGTTCTCCGCCTGATAAAACATTCATACTATTTAATTTTTTACCAGGGATTTTTACAGAAATAATAATGTCTGTTATTGGTTTTATTTTTCCTTCATATGTTTTTTGGTTTTCATTTTCTTCTTCCTGAATTTGTTGTTCTTCTTGATTTTCTAACCCCTCTTTGTTTTCGTCTTTTTTATCTTTTTCAAGTTCTTTTTTTATTGTAAGTTGTGCAGAGCCACCATTAAATAAAATTTGAAAATATTCATTAAATGCCTCATTTATTTTTTTGAAATTTTCATTAAATTTTTCTTCTATTTTTATATTTAAATCATCTATAATTTGTTTTAAATCCTTCGAGGCTTTTTCTAAATCCGTTATTTGATTTTCCAGGAAAGTGTATTTGTTATTTACCTCATTATATTCTGATTCGGTGTTATCTTCTATTTCTCCAATTTGAGACAATTGAATTTTTAATTTATTGATTTTTGAAAACTCTGATTCAGTGTCAATATTATTTGCACTATAATCTAAATCATTTATATTTAATTCTTCTTGAAGTATATCTATTTCAACGTTTTCTTTTTTTGTCTGAGATTTTGCAAGTGCAATTTTTATTTCTTGAATTTCAGCATTGATTTTATTTATTTCAAATTGTAGGTCTTTTGATGTTCTTTGTAATTCTAGAAGTTCTTTTTTTTCATCACGGCTACGAGACTCCAATTTATCAATTTCTGATTTAAAATTAATAATTTTTTTATCAATTTCTGATATTTTTTCATCAATATTTGAGATCATTTCCTCAATCTGTTTCTGATTTTTTGATCTATCATTTGAGTTTGCTGATTCTATTTCTATATCAAGCTTTGAAATACTAACTGAAATCATTTCTTGTCTTTTAATAAGCTCTTTTAATTTTTCCTCTTTGAAATTTTTACTTGATTTTAATTCATAAATTTCATTTACAAGCGAATCTTTATTTAATAAATAATTTTGAAATTCTCTTTGTAATTTTGTATGATTCTCGTTTTCTTTTTGGTCTGCCTCATTTAAGGATTTATCAATAAAATCAATTTCTTTTGAAATGAAAAATAAATCTTGCTTTAATTTATCAATAGCAATATTATCAAAGTCGTCTATTATTGATTTAATAGAAGAGTTTATTTTTTTAATTCTTTGTTTTGCCTCGAGTTCTCCTGAAATTTCAGTTTGTTCGCTGATGTTTTCTAATTTGTTTTGCAACTCTTTTATTTTATTTAAGAAATTTTGTTGCTCTTGGGTTTTGTCTTTTAATTTATTTTCTAATTCTAACAATTCCTTTTTTAGTTCTATAATTGTTATCTCATTTTTTTTATGCTCATCACTTAAATCATTTTTTTGATTTATGAACCACGAGATATTATTTTTTCCAGAATTAGAGAATTCAATTCCAAGTTTTCCTTGGTAGATTATTTTATCTCTTATGAGTTTATTTTTTAAATCATTCAACTCCTCAAATTCTTTTTGAAGTGAAATAAATTTTACAGCATAAGAATCTTTTTTTTCTTCGCTGTTTATTTTTGCATCAATGTCTAATAATTGTTTTTCTAGAGAATTTTTAGTTTTTTCTAATTTTTCTAATTTGTGTTCACTGTCAGCTATTTCATTTTTTATATTTGAAACAATAAATCCATAATATTTTTTCTGTGTGTCTATTAATTTTTCTTTAAATTCCTGTTGATTTTTTAATTTATTTACTTGTCTTGTTAAATATTTAAGTCGAGGAGAGATTTCATTTAAAATTAATTTACTTTTTACTAGATTTTCTTGAGTATTTGTATATTTTGTTTGAGATTTTTCTTTTTTTAGTTGGAATTCTTTTATTCCAGTTGCTTCATCAAAAAAATCTTTTCTTGATGCTGCTGATTGATTTAAAATTGAATCAATCATTCCTTGTCCAACTATAGAATAGTTTCCTTCTCCGAAATTAGCCCTTGCAAGCATCATTTGAATATCAAGTAGCCTTACTTTATTTTTATTTACCAGATATTCATTTTCTCCACTTCTATAAACGCGCCGAGTAATTACCACTTCTTCGAAGTCAATTGGGATTTTTTTGCTTGCGTTGTCTAAAAATAAATTAACTTCAGCCATTCCTAGACGATTTTTTTTATCACTTCCAGCAAAAATAACTTCGTCCGATTTTTTTGTTCGAAGAAGTTTTTGACTTTGCTCGCCGGTTGCCCATCTTATTGCGTCTGCAATATTTGATTTTCCGGAACCATTAGGTCCTACAATTGATGTAAGATTTTGGTTAAACGTAAGTTCGGTTTTATTTGCAAAGGATTTAAATCCCTGTATTTCTATTTTTTTTAGAAACATTTGTTTTTATTTTACCAATTTTTTTTTAGTCCCAATGTCGCAGCATTTATTTCAGCTTCTTGTTTAGAACTACCCCTACCTTTTGTGATTAATTTTTTATCAATATACAACCCAACTGTAAAATTTTTTTTATGATCAGGTCCACTTTCTTCAAGTAATTTATATTTAGGAGTTATATTGTATTTTTCTTGTGCCTTTTCTTGAAACTGAGTTTTTGGATCTAGATATAATTTTTTATCAACTATTTCATCAACATTTTTTAAAATATATTTTTCTATAAATTTTTTAGCATTGTTGTAACCATTGTCTAAATAAATTGCACCGATTATTGCTTCCATACAATTTGCAAGTATATATTGTCTTGCTTTAGAGTCTTTATCTTTTGATTCACCACGGCTTAGAAATAAATATTTTTCTATTTGTAGTTCACGACCTATTAAAGTTAAATTATTTGAATTGACTAAACTTGCTCTTATATTTGTAAGTTCTCCCTCTGGGCGATTTTCAAATTTTTTAAATAAAAAATCAGTAGATACCAATTCTAATACAGCATCTCCTAAAAATTCTAATCTTTCATTTTGTCCCAATTTAAAACCGGGATTTTCGTTTAAAAAAGATTTGTGAACAAATGCTTGTTTTAATATATCAAGATTATTAAAATTTATATTTATTTTTTTTGCGAATTCTTGGACCTTGTCCTTTAACATATTTTTATTTTTTATTGATTTGTTTCATCTGAAATTTCAAATTCTTTCAGTTCTTCTTCCGTTGCACCCATTTCTTTATAAATTGATCCCAAAACTCCATTTATAAACTTACTACTATTATCTCCACCATAATTTTTTGATAGTTCTATTGCTTCATTTATTGCAACTTTTGGTGGAAGATTTTCAAATTTTAATTCATAAATTCCAATTCTAAGTATGTTTCTATCAATTATAGCAATTTGTTTTAATGGCCATTCAGGAGCATATTTAATAATCAAATCATTTATATTCTTCCACTTATCTACTATTCCTTTTAGAAGATTTTTTGTAAATTCAATATCATCTTTATCCGCGCCAAATTCTTTTTCTGTGTATTCTAATATATTTTGTGGATTTCCTTGTGTTTTGTTGAAATCCCACGCAAAAAGTGTTTGAAGAATTATTACTCTTGATAAGTGTCTATTTGCCATAAATAAAATTATTAAATATAAAAAGAAAAGCACAATAAAACTATGCTTTCTTTTTGGATTTTTTCTTGTCTAAAGAGGTTTTGACCTTCACTATTTCTTTACCCCTATAATATCCACAGTTTTTACAAATCGTGTGGGGTTTTATCATTGTCTGACATTTTGGACAAGACACTAAATTAATTTTTTTAAGTGCATGATGTGACCTTCTTCTTCTTGCCTCAGACGATGGTCTTCTTTTTGCTGGTACTGGCATAAAATATAATTAAATTAATTGTTAATAGAGTAATAGATTAATAGTTTAAAATAAAAAATGCTATTGCTCTTTTGTATAGTATTTTAGATTACTTTTGAGTAAATGTCAAAGTGTGGTAGTTGTTTGTATTGACAAGATATGTAAAATATGATAATTTGACATGAACCATTTGTGAGGGGACATGGAGGGGATCTAATAGATTTCTTTCAAATATTAATCCCTTTATAAAGGAGGAAAAATGACAACAGGAATTATTATTGGAATCCTGGCAACACTGTGTGTTTGTTTGATTGTCTTGGTCATTTTCTTGGTAAAATGGGGAAGAAAAAAGATCCAAGAATTTGCTGGAACCAACAAACTGCTGAATGAAATATTTCAGTGGATTGAAGATAGGCCCCAGACCATCATTCATCTGGATCTAAAAAAAGTCGACCTTGATACAAAGCTTGGTAAAATCCAGCTTCCAATCACTGCGTCTGATTTTGTGGTTAAAGCAGAGAATCTTTATCAGGTTCTTATTGCTGAATACAACACATACAAACAAAGACTCAAGGAGAGGAAAACGGATCTTAGTACTGCTGTGTGGTGTATTATAAGCCACGCTGGCCTTGGAGAGATCATAGAATCTGTATCAAAGGCGAAGATAGATGAGGCTCTGACGAGGTTGCTAATTAATAAGGATGATGACGCCACCAAGAGATTTTTAAAAATCCTAGCAGAATCCGTATCTCAGGGTTTGATTATAATTCCGGAAAATCCGGAAGCATCATAAGTCCTAATCATTGCCACCAAGTAATCAACAGTAATGTTGGTGAACGGTGGCTTTTTTAATTGCACGTCTTCTATCCAATAGCTTGGCAACACTTAGTAATCATTTGACTAGGTGTTTTTAAGTTAATGCCAAGATGTAATCTTTCTTCATTATAATATTTTAAGTATCTTGGTAAATATCTATTAATAAT
>JAQVMR010000003.1 GCA_028703545.1 Patescibacteria group bacterium | reverse complement strand
GGCTAATATATCGATACAGGTTTCTCCATAATTTGAAAAATAAGACAATATATTATTTTTATCTACAGAACCAACGCCTATTACTGTATTTTTTCCTAAATCATAACAAATTGGATACTTTGCTTCCTTTTGTAGATCAACCCCAATGCCATTTTCATTACCAGATGCTGCAACAACTATGATCCCAGAATTATAAGCCCTTTCTATAGAGTTTCTTAATATTTCATCATCAACATTACCAACAAAACTGAGATTTATAATGTCTGCTTTGTTTTTTATTGCATAATCTATTGCACGCGCTACATCATAGGTATTTCCATTTCCTTGACTATCAAGAGCCCGCAGAGACATTATTTTTGTTTTCCATGCAATTCCCGTTACTCCTTCTTTATTTCCGCCAACAGCACCAATTATTCCAGCAACAACAGTTCCGTGATTTACGGCATATTTACTGAAGCCGATACTAAGTTTTACAGTATTATCAGAAGAATTATTTACAAAATCCCAACCATAATAGTCATCTATATATCCATTTTCATCGTTATCAATACCATCATTTTGAATTTCTTTTCCATTTATCCAAATATTATCTTTTAAATCGGGATGATTATAGTCAATTCCAGTATCAATAACAGCTATTGTTACCGCACTTGCATCCGTTGCCCATGTCCAGGCATTATCAGCATTAATTTGCTTTATGTAATCTTGAAAGCCATAATGAGGATCATTTGGATATGCAGATATATAATAAGAATAATTTTTTGAAACTGACTTTATTTGTGAATTTTTTAATAATTTTTGTTTTGCTTTGTCAAAATTTTTGATACTTAATTGAAATTTTTTTATTTCCCCATTTTTTGTTTCTATAAGAACTTCTTGTTTTGCATCATTTTTCTCAACAAAAAAACATGTAACAAACAAACATGTCATTACTACTAAAAATATACCGATTTTGTCTTTTAAAATCAGTCGCATATATAATAAATTATATTCTATTTTTGGGAATATGGCAAAATTATTTAATTAAATTATAAGACCACCTAAAGCCCTGATTCTGGTTTTTTTCTAAATATATTTATAATCATTTGAATATCATTTTTTTGTAAAATTTTAAGTAAAAATATTGACAAAGTATAAGAAATTATTCCTAATATTATAGAAATTAATAAATTTATTTTAGGATTTATAAAAATAACAATAAAATACATAATTAAGCAAGATATAAAGATTTTAATAAAATTTATTATAAGCTCTTTACTTTTATACTCTATTTTTTTAATAGAGCTATTTATATTTAATATTAGATATATGGCTGAAGATAAAACCGAAGCAATTGCCGCTCCATTTTGAGCATAAATTGGAATTAAAATTAGATTTAACACTATGCTTATAATCATAGTAATGCCTATATTTCTTGTATGTATTTTTTGCAAATTACAAGCATTTAAAAATGCTCCAGTTGGAAATGTTAAAAATATAAACGGAAGATTTATAATTAATATTTGTAATGTCAAAACTGAACCAATAAAACTTTGTCCATAAATTTTTATGGTTATAGGATATGCAATTGCAATAATTCCAAAACTAATTGGCATACTAATTAAAAGCAAATATTTCATACTTTTATTAAAAATATTATAGAGTTTTTCTTTTTCATAATTATAAAAATGTGTAAAGGCTGGATAAAGTGATGCCGAGAAAGCCATTGGAATAAATTGAAATGCAAAAGTTATTTTATAGGCCAAGGCATAATAACCAAGAGACATTTGTGTTGACATTTTTGAAAGAATTATTGAATCAATACTTCCAGAAATTCTTGTAAAAATTGCGGAAATTGCAAATGGAAGCGCTGAGATGATTAAGATTTTGATAAAATTTTTATCAAATTTGGGGACGACCGATAATTTATATTTGAATTTTATAATTATCGAAGAATAAATTAAATTTATTGAACTTGCACAAAGAATTGCAAAAAGAAGTGTAAATGGATCTTTTGTAATTTTTAGTGTTATATAACCAAGACAAGCAACAATTAATTGAAATGCTATGGAGCCAATACTTTCATATTTTAAATTATGTTTTCCTCTTATAATAGAAAAAAATAAAGATGTAAAATTATCCAAAATCATTATAAATGAAGAAAGTACAATCATTTTTATAAGATATTGTGAGTAGCCTAAAATTTTTGATGTCAGAATTATTACAAAAAATACAATAGTAGAGCTTAATAATTTAATTCCTATTGAATTTGAAAGTAATTTTTGGTCTGATTCTTGATTTTTTGCGATTTCTCTATTCATAAGACTTGCGAGTCCAAAATCAACGAAAACAGAAAAAATTGTTGAAAAAGATAATGCAAAAAAATAAGAAGCAGTGTTTTCTGCGCCAAGTTTAGTTGCAAGATATGAAAAATATATAAATGAAACAATTTTTTGTAAAACCAAAGCACCGGTAAAATATCCAGTGTTTTTTACAATTTTATTTTCAGGTGATTTCATGGATTTATTTATTATTTACCATTTCGCAATTTTCAATTGATTTACTATTTGGTTAATTATTATTTATTTACTTTTTTTGTATTTCATTAATAAATAATAAATAAAAATTTAATTAAAATTTAAAAATAGTAAATTTATAATCATTATTATTCAATTATAAATTACTAGAATTAAAAAAACAACCCAAGAAATGGATCGTTTTTTGTATAATAGTTTAACGTTTTGCCCACTGTGGTGCTCTTCTTGCTTTTTTAAGTCCAGGCTTTTTTCTTTCTTTACTTCTTGGATCTCTTGTTAAAAACCCTTTGCTTTTCAAGGTTGTTTTATATTCCGGGTCTATTTTTATAAGTGATCTCGCTATTGCTAATCTTATTGACTCTGCTTGGGATTTTAATCCACCACCTTTTGTTTTGGCTGTAATTTTATATTTCCCTATCAAATTTAATATTTGAAGTGCATCAAGGGCCAAATCAACTAAGCTTTTATTTTTAAAGTAATCATTCAATGTTTTATCATTTACAGTAATTTCACCTTTTTCTTCATATAATCTCACACTACAAGTGGCTGTTTTTCTTCTACCTATTCCATATTTATATTGTTCATTATTTTTTGTCATATAATCAATAAAATATTAATTTTTAAAATGTAATCTTTTTATCATCTGATCTCTAAGTTTGTTTTTTGGAAGCATTCGATAAACAGCTTTTTTCAAAACCCAGTCAGCTTTTTCAGGAAAGACATGTTTTAACTGGGTTGTTTTTAAATGTCCAATATATTTAGTTGGTCTTTGATAAAGCTTTTGTGCTATTTTTCTACCAGAAAGTTTCATTTTTGAAACATTTAAAACGTCAACTGAACCACCCATATCAATATTTGCCTTGTATGAGCTACTTGTTTTTCCCATCAGATGCATTGCTATTTTCGTAGTAAGTCTTCCCATGATTTTGTCAGTTGCATCTAATGTAAGTTTTTCTCTTTTTATAGAATTCATATTTTTATTTGCTAAATGTTATATATACCATTTTTGCTCCATCTCCCTGTCTCTCGTCAGTTTTTATGAGTTTTAGATATCCACCTTTTGTTTCTTTGAATTTTGGACCAATTACCTCAAGTAATTTTTTGACAGCCTTTGAGGAATTTAATTTTGTCATTAAATATCTTCTTGTGGCAAGATCATTTTTAGCCGATTTTGTTACTAATTTTTCTACATAAGGTTTAATAACTTTTGCTTTTGCTGTTGTTGTTTTTACCTTTTCAAATATTATAACAGAGCCAGCTAAATTTTTTATTAAAGCTCGTCTTGGTCCGACTTTTCTGTCTAATATTTTGTTCTTGTTCTGATGACGCATATTTATAATAAATTATTTTTTAGATTTCTTTTCTTTTTTTTCTTTCGTAGGTTTTTCTTTCTTTTCTTTTTTTTCTTTCGCAGGTTTTTCTTCTACAATTTCTTCTATTTTTTCCTCTTCTTCTAAATTATAATCCTCCCCATGTAATAATAATAAATGATCAATCAGTATTTTACTTGCATTTGAAAAGGCTTCTTTTGGAGTAACAGTTCCATCTGTTTCTACTTTCATTATTAATTTTTCATAGTTTGTAATTTTTCCTACTCTAACTGCCTCTATATTAAAACTTACATTAACAATTGGTGTAAATAATGAATCAAGACTTATTTCATCAACCGCCAAATCTTCATTTGATTTTTCTTCTACTGTTACATATCCCTTACCACGCTCAACAGTAAAATCTATTTCAATTTCAGCTGATTTATCTGTTAAATGTCCTAAAACAAGTTCTGGATTAACTACTTCTGCTTGAGCATTTTTTGAAATATCTCCGGCTGTTAATTCTTTCTCACCCTTTGTTTTTAAAGTTAAAATAATTGGTTCATCTTGAAACATTTTAATTCTGATTTTTTTGATATTTAAAATAAAATCAACAATATCTTCTTTTAAATAAGGAAGTGATGAGAATTCTTGCTTAATTCCTTTAATTTTAATTTTAGTTATAGCCGCACCAGTAAGAGATGATAAAAGCACCCTTCTTAGTGGATTTGCAATTGTAATTCCATAACCCGGAAAAAGAGGCTCTATTGAAATTTGAGTTTGATTCTTTTTAACCTCTTTATATTCAATTTTGTTTGGTAAAGGAATTTTTTCCATTTTGTTTTTTGTTCCAGACAAGCTGGATATATTAGTTTATAAATTTTATCTTGAGTAAAACTCAATGATAAGTGATGAATCAATAAAGTTAGCAACATCTTCAACATCTGGCTCTGCTGTAATTTGAGCGGTCAAATTTTTATTATCAAGAGCAAGCCATGTTGGAATGTCTTTTTCATTTTTTATAGATTCTTTTATTTTTTCCCAATATTTACTTTTTGATTTGATATCTTTTACTGCAATTTTATCTCCAATTTTTACTGTAAATGAAGCAATATTTACCGTTCGACCATTTATTGTGAATTGAGAATGTGAAATAAGCTGTCTTGCAGAAATTCTTGAAGGAGCTAATTTTAGTCTGAAAATTATATTATCAAATCTTTTTTCTAGTAATGATAGAAGTTTTTTACCAGAATCTTTTTTATCTCTCATTGCTTTTTTAGAAAGTGTTTTGAATTGTTTTTCAAGCATTCCATAAACTCTTTTTGCCTTCTGTTTTTCTCTAAGCTGTTTTCCGTATGCTGACATTTTTGTCATTGCTTTTTTTGGACCATGAACTCCTGGTTTATAATTCTTTTTTACCATTGCACATTTAGCACTTTTGCATCTCTCACCTTTTAGAAAAAGTTTCACACCTTCCCTTCTACATAGTTTACATTTTGAACTGATTTTTCTCATATTTAATATATTATTTGATTAAAATTATACTCTTCTTGGTCTTGGTGGACGGCAACCATTGTGTGGTATTGGAGTAATATCTTTAATTGATAAAATATTTAATCCACCAGAGTGAACACCCCTTATTGATGCATCACGTCCAGCACCAACTCCTTTTACAAACACTTCAACATCTTCTAATCCGTAATTTTTTGCTTTTGCAACAGCATCTTTTGCAATTATTTCAGCTGCGTATGGAGTTGCCTTTTTAGGGCCCTTAAATCCCATAATTCCTGCTGAACTCCAAGCCAAAACATTACCATTATGATCAGTAAGAGTTATGATTGTATTATTATAAGTAGCGCTTATATATGCTCTTCCTCTTTTTACGCTAATTTTTTTCTTTTTCTTTGATTTTATTTCTTTTTTTCCTGCCATATTATTTTAGCTTTTAGCTGTTATAATTAGCTATTAGCTAGTTGAATTATTATATTTAGATTTTAGCTGATAGCCCTTGAGGGCTAATTGCTAAAAGCTCATTGCTGATTAAGTTTTTTGTGCTGATGGTTTTCTACCTGATCCAGCTGATACACGTTTATTTCCTCTAACAGTACGTGAATTTGTCTTTGTTCTTTGACCACGAACAGGTAGATTTTTACTATGTCTTAATCCTCTATATGCTTTTATATCTTTTAATCTTTTTATATTCATCATTACTTCTCTTCTAAGATCTCCCTCTACCCTCAATCTTTTTTCTATAATTGCTCTTAGTTTATTTAAATCTTCTTCAGATAAATTTTTTACTCTTGTGTCTGGATTAATTTTTGTTTCTTGTAAAATTTTATTTGCTGTATTTCTTCCAATCCCATAAATATAAGTAAGAGATATTTCTACTCTTTTATCTTGTGGAATATTTACTCCCGCTATTCTAGCCATAATTATAATTGATTAATAGTTTAATTGAATAATTGATAAATTATTTAGCCTTGTCTTTGTTTGTGTTTTGGATTTTTGCAAATACATCTAAGTCGGCCATTTCTTCTAATCACCTTACAATCTCTACACATTTTTTTTACTGATGGTCTTACTTTCATATAAATTAATTTTTGTGTTAATTAAATAAATTGGATAATTGGTTATCTTTATTTTATAATACTCAATTATGCTAAGTATTAAGACTGAAGTATAAATCTATTTTATGTTTTCACGCTTCAAACTTAATACCTATAAGTTATTCTTCCGTGATTTAAATCATATGGAGTCATTTCTATTTTTACTTTATCTCCAGGAAGAAGTCTAATTTTAAACATGCGCATTTTGCCTGATAAATATGCCAGTATTTCGTGTCCATTATCAAGCTGAACCTTGAATTGAGTTGCTGGTAGTGCCTCTAAAACAACACCATCCACCTCAATAAAATCTTTACTTGTGTTTTTTTCTTTGTTTTTCATTATGCGTTTAAATTCCTATTTTTAACTCTTGGATTGAGCTCTATTAATTTATTCTATTTTGCTAAATTTGTCAAATAAAAAGTTAAACTTTTGAAATAAAATAAACAATATAAATACTATATTATTTAATATAAATTATAGCTTTTTTGAAAAATTTGTCAATAGTTTATCAACCATTAGCTTTTAGCTCTCAGCTTTCAGGAATTATAGAATTAATCTAATAGATGAATAAATAATGCGGATCTTAATTTTGGTTCAAACCAGGTTGATTTTGGAGGCATAATTTCACCTGCATCAGCAATATTCATTAATTCTTCAATTGATGTGGCAAACATTGAAAAAGCCACTGCTTCACCATTATCTACTCTATTTTTTAGCTCATCTAGACCCCTAATTCCACCCACAAAATCAATTCTTTTGTCTTTTCTTGGATCTTCTATGCCTAAAATTGGGTATAATAGATTATCTTGTAAAATTGATACATCAAGTGATTTTATAACGTCATTTGGGTCATAAATGCCCGATTTTGCACTAATTTTATACCACATGTGATCTAAATACATACCAAATGTGTGAGATTCTGTTGGTTTATAAGCAGAATCACTAGAATACTCCTCTACATCAAATTTTTCCTTAACTTTTGCTAAAAATTCATCTTTTGATAATCCATTTAAATCTTTTACGATTCTGTTGTAATCCATGATATATAATTGATCGTGTGGAAAAATTACTGACATTATAAAGTTATATTCTTCATTCCCTGTATGATTTGGATTTGCTTCTCTTTTGCGTTTTCCTAAAATTGCACCAGCAGCTGATCTATGATGGCCATCTGCAATGTATAGATAATCAATTCCAGAGAAAATATCTACAATTTGTTTTATTAAATTATCATCATCAATTTTCCAAAATGTGTGAGAGATTCCATCATCAGCCGTAAAATCATAAATTGCAGGATTATTTTTCATAAAATCATCTACAATTTTATTTACATTTTCGTTTGATCTGTATGTTAGAAAAACTGGTTCTGTTTGGGCATTACAAGTTTCAATGTGTTTTATTCTGTCTTCTTCTTTATCAACCCTTGTTTTTTCGTGTTTTTTTATAATATTGTTTTCATATTCTTCTACGGATGCTCCTGCTACAATTCCAATTTCACAAACTTCAGCCATTACAAGTTTGTAAATATATAAACATGGTTTTTCATCAGAAATAAAAATTCCATCTTTAATCATTTTTTCTAAATTCTCTTTCCCTTTTTGATATACCTCTTCACTATGAGTGTCGATTCCAATAGGTAAGTCGACTTCTGCTTTTGTAACATGAAGAAAACTATTTGGGTTTCCTTGAACTTTTTCTCTTGCTTCCCCTGAATTAATTACATCATAAGGAACTGATGCAACATCTTTTACTAGTTCAGCTTTTGGTCTGAGTGCTTTAAATGGTTTGATTGTAGACATAGATTTAATTATTAATTATTAATTTTGAATTTTTAATAAAATTTTAATGAATTAATTTTTAGTTACTCTATACTATCCCCCTCTGTATAATCATTAAAAGATGATTCGTCTAAATCATGTACTAGCTTATTCCAATTATCACCGTATAGTGTTTTTGCAGTATTTTCTGTTTTTATCCACTGTATAATTCCATCGTTACCTATTTTGTATACTTTTGGAACACTAGGTATTTTTATTAATGTACCAGATTTGTATGGGACATTTTTTCCTAAAGAATAACTAGCAAGATTATCTTTTGTTACTGTTTTTACAAAAGAGAAATCATTATTAAAGTATGAATACCATATAGCTTCATTTGGATAAGAATGTCTTGCGTTGTTATTGTCCAGAAAATATACAGTTGATGAATCATCTGTTTTTATCCATTGACCAGTTGTCCAGGATGTAGAAGGGGCTATGTTATGTGATTTAGTTAGTGTATTATTATTTTCATTTGATTCTTCAATCATGTCCGTCCAATCCACCATTGCTCTAATTAAATAATCGGTATTATTATTAAACTCTACTTTTTCTAAAAGATATGTTGTGTTGTCAAAAGTAATACTATATTCTTCGCCTGCTGCAAGTGTTGATTTTCCGTATGCATTAATAGCAATACTTCCGTTATATTTATTACCAATAGAACATGGTGCCCAACCAGTTGTATTACATGATTGTATTTCAGAAATATTTGTACCAAATGTTAATTTTAATATTACTGATTGATTCATAACAAGATTTTGATTGCCAATATTTTTTACAGTTACTCTTATGTGATTTCCAGTGCTATCCGAATTAATTGTAATATTGCTTACTATTAAATCTACACCATTACTACATGATTGAGTTAAAACAGGACTTCCTCCAATACAATTACTTGGACTTGATGAGGTAACTGCTCTGGTTTGTTGATTATTTGTACAACTGCCCCAAGCAGAATAATTCCAAGATGTACATGTTGTTGGAGTTGAATTACAGGATTGAGTTAAAACGGGATTTCCACCAGTACATCCAGATGGGGACTGAGTGATTACTGTTCTAATTTGTGTGCCATTATTACATGTTGACCAATTAGAATATGTCCAAGATGTGCATGTTACAGGAGTATTTGAACCAGGAACATATGCAAATAATTCCATTCCACTTGTTATACTATCTGCTATAAAAAATAATTTTTCACTTGCACTTGTTAGTTTACTTATACTTTGAATATTTGAATTACTAATTTTTATAGTTCCATTTTCTGTACCATCAGATTTCCATAACTCACTTTCTTTATTTGTAAAATATAAAACACCATTTGCGTTGATTAAATTATTTAACTGGTAACTATTATTACCATTAACATTTGTTACTATAACAGTTCCATTTGTGGTTCCATTCGATTTCCACAATTCAGATCCATTAATTCTATCATTGTAAATGAAATATAATATTCCATTAAAATTAGTTAAACGTGATGGCCCATAATATACTGAGTTAGTAAAACTTTTGACTATAATAGTTCCATTTACCGTACCATCAGATTTCCATAGTTCATAATTTCCTATTCCTTTATAAATTACAAAATATAATACACCGTTTACATTTGTAAGATATTTTTGGTCTTGACTACCAATAATATCAATATCTCTAATTTTTTGAGTTCCATCACTTGTACCATCAGATTTCCATAGTTCAATTGAAGTAAGATTTTTCATTATCTGAAAATATAGTATTCCATTTACATTAATAAGATCTTGTGGATTTGAACTATTAATACCAGCTTCAATATCTTTTACCATTACGGTTCCATTTTCTGTACCATCAGATTTCCAAAGCTCATAGCCATTAATTTCATCATTTGCCACAAAGTAAAGCGTTCCATTTACATTAGTTAAATATCTTGGAGCAGAAGCTGTGTTATTTACCACCTCAGTTCCTATTTCTGTACCATCAGATTTCCACAATCTAGATCCATCTGAATTATTAGCTCGAAAATATAAGACTTCATTTATGTTAATAAGATCTTGGGGATTTGAACTACTAATACCTGTACTAATATCTTTTACCATAACTGTACCATTTGTTGTACCATCAGATTTCCAAAGCTCATAGCCATTAATTCCATCATTTGCTACAAAGTAAAGCTTATTATTTACATTTGTAAAATAAGGAGAAGTTGTAAAACTAGTACCATTAATTGTTTGATTAATATTTTTTATCACTACTGTTCCTGTTTCTGTCCCATCAGATTTCCAAAGTTTAGAATTTGATATATATTGAATGTTTTCATCTGTAGTTGCAGTAAAGTATAACATTCCATTTACATTAGTAAGGCTATAGGGATTAGCATTATTAGCAAGATTGGTTACTTGGTATGGTTCTGATGCAAAAACACAATTTGTTGTTATAAATCCACAAATTAAAATCATGAACACAAAAATTATTAGTTTTTTCATTTTTATTTTTTTATTTTTTAAATTATATAAATTTTATTTATTCCAAAACTGCTTTAATTCTCCTGACTCCTGCTGAAACAGATTCTTCTTTTATGATTTTAAAATATCCCAGTTCAGATGTATTTTGTACATGAGGTCCGCCACAGATTTCTTTACTGAAATCTCCAATTGCATAAACATTAACATTATCTCCATATTTATTGCCAAAAAGTCCTATTGCTCCACATTTTTTGGCTTCATCAAGTGGTTTTAGCTCACATAAAATTGGAAGTGATTCTTTTATTTTTATATTTACCAAATCTTCTACAAATTTTAATTGATCTGGAGTTAATTTATCAGGATGTGAAAAATCAAATCTCATTCTCTCTGCTGTTAAATTTGAACCGCGTTGCTCTACATGAGTTCCTAATGTTTCACGAAGTGCTTGGTGAAGTAAATGAGTTGCAGTGTGATATTTTGTTACAATTTCACTGTGATCTGCTAATCCGCCTTTAAACATTCCACAAGAAGCAGTGCGAGATAATTCTTTGTGCTTTTCAAATTCTTTGTAAAATTCATTTATATCAAAAGTTAATCCTTTTTCTTTTATAAGATCAATTGTCATCTCAACTGGAAATCCGTAAGTAGAATAAAGTTTAAATGCGTCAGAGCCTGTGATTTTTTCTAATTTATTAAATTCTTTTAACCCATTTTCTAGAGTTTTTATAAATTTTTTTTCTTCTTCAATTAATTGATTTATAATAAAATCTTTATTTTTCTTGAGCTCAGGGTAAAATTCACTCATTTCTTTTATTATAACTTCTGCGATTTTAAAAGCGAAAACACCTTTTATTCCAAGTAGTTTGGCGTGGCGAATTGCTGTTCTAATCAAACGTCTTACAACATAACCTTGATTTACATTTGATGGAGCAATTCCTAAATTATCACCCATTATGAAAATTACACTTCTAATATGATCAGAAATAATTCTAATTGATTTTAATTGTTTTGAATTCGGATTTTCAACACCAGACAATTTTTTTATTTCATTAACAATCGGAATAAATAAATCTGTTTCATAAACATTATCTAAATTATTTAGAATTGCTGTTGCACGTTCAAGACCAAAGCCAGTATCAACCTGTGGTTTTTCTAATTTTTTGTAAGTTCCGTCTAAATTTTTGTAATAATACATGAAAACATCATTCCATATTTCTATGTATTTTCCACAATGGCATCCGGGTTTACAATCTGAGGAACATTTTTCGCTTCCTGTGTCAATAAACATTTCTGTATCAGGTCCGCATGGTCCACTTGCGCCAACTGGTCCCCAGAAATTATCCTTTTTTCCAAGTGGAAATATTTTTTCATTTTCATTTGCTTTTATTCCAACTGTTTCAAAACATTCTTGCCAAATTTTTATTGACTCAGTATCTTTTTCAATATTTTTATCACCCTCAAAAACAGTTACATATAATTTATTTGGATCAATTCCAAGCCATTTTTTGCTTGTTAGAAATTCAAAGCTATATTTAATAGCTTGTTCTTTTAAATAATGACCAAGTGGCCAATTTCCAAGCATCTCAAAAAAAGTTAAATGACTATTATCACCAACATCTTCTATGTCACCTGTTCTTACACATTTTTGACAGTTTACAATTGCACTGTTTGCTGGATGAGGTTCACCCATAAGAAATGGAATAAGTGCTTGCATCCCAGCTGTATTAAATAAAGTCGTAGAATCATTTTCTGGAATGAGTGATGCACTAGGAAGCTCCACGTGTCCTTTTTCTTTAAAAAATTGTATGTATTTTTGTCTAATTTCGTTTGATTTCATATTTATGTGATGCTAAATTCATTATGTGTTTGGAAACAAATTCCTGTAATAAAATAAGATAATTCTGGGTAAATTAAATCGCTTTTCATATTTTTTATATTAAATTATTGAGTATTCGTATAATTCGCATGTATTAGTATATTAGAATCGCACTATTGGTATTTTATATTTTATATCTTTAAAAGTCAAAAGCCATTTTTCATTGTAAAAAAAGAAACCCTCACACTTTTGTAGTGCAAGGGTCCTATATTTGTATTCAGCACTTACCCGTCGGTAATTCTACTCGACAAGTAAGTGAATGAAGAGATTATTTCATAAGTATCATCTTCTTGGTGCTGGAAAACTTTCCAGATACCATTTTATAGAAGTAGATACCCTGGGACACTAATTGACCATTCTGGTCTGTTCCGTTCCAGGTTACGCTATAGTCACCGGAAGTTTTGTCACCAGAAACTAGGGTTTTCACTAGCTGACCTTTAACATTGTAGATCTCAATCTGTACGTTGCCGGATTTGGGTATGGTGTAGGAGATTGAGGTTTGAATATTGAATGGGTTGGGGTAATTTTGATTCAAGACAGGAGATTCTGCAGGTGGTGTAATTGGGTCATCAATATCCGTCATTGTGTTGGCATTTTGCCAATATCTTGTTTCTACTTTATATTCAAGATCTGGGTTGGGAATTGGGATTGTTATAAAACCATTTTCTACAAAACCGGTATATCTCCATGGCTCTCCATTTTCCAGTACGGTATTTACATCAACTATGTTTCCGGTTGTTTCAATTGATAATATATTGCCGGTAATTTGTTGAGTGTTTTCCCGAATTTGTAACGTCGGAGATCCATAGGCTGTTGTAGACATTAATTCGCCTATTCCTAGACCATCAAGAATATCGTCTTGCGGGTTTAGAGAATGAATATGCATTAATGCATTACTCAGAACGTCCCCAGGTCTATCAAACATAATACAACCAGCGCCGTAGTTTAGACCGCTTTCCGTGTATCTGTGTTGCAGTTCAATGAGGGAATCATGGTAATTGGTGATAAGATTTACATCCAATGCATCACAAATTCCATCATCATTTATATCACCACGAATACGATCGATTGTGACGATATATTTATGAAGATATATACTATGAATCTGCAGATCACTTGTTCCAGTTGTAATGTGTAATGAATAATAGCTTTGGTCTCCGGGAGGAAGCATATTGGTTCCAAATAATGATAGTAGCCACCAAAATAGAGCACCCTCACCATTATTACAATACCAACGATAACGATGTTGATATTGTCCAGACTCTTCATATGTTTGACCCATATGAAACATATCGTAATTGAAGTTGTATTGGAAATTGTCGGGTATAGATAAATCATCCCAATATAGATAAGCATCAACTGCGATAATGGGTGTATCATCATACATTCTGATCCCATGTTGACTGTACCACCATTCTCCAGGCAGTACATACAGTGTGTCCGGAGCGGATATATAGAACTGAATTTCAGGTAATTGATTGATTTGCATATAATTACCTGTAATAGGGAATTGTCCTACGGGAATCATGATTTCCCCGTTATCATCAGCTGCAACGATACATGGAGATCTCAATTGAAGTGCACAAAAAGATACTCCATTGCCATAGACCACCCCTACATCTGCAACGAAACAAAGTTCAACTAACTCTCCGGCAGGAATGTATAAGTTGCAATTATTGATTGCGGCTTCATTCCACTGGTCAAATCCTTGAGCTGTAGTTCCGTACTGTGTATTTCCACAAAACATTCTGATGTTGGTCAAAGTATTCTCTGGATTTATATTTGGAAATACATGACTGACAATCACCTGATTCAGGTGTGCATTCTGATTGCCAGTGTATATTCTGACATGTAGAAAATCTACATTTGTAGAACCAGCAGAAATAATTGTTGAAGGTGGCGTGTTTGTAGACAATGTAACGTTGATGTCAAATTGATCAACAACCGTCACCAATCTTCCTGGCAGTGGTAATCCATTCACTGTTTGAGTCGTCTCGACGTTAGTCAAAATAAATCTAAATCCAGTATTTGGGAAGGAAGGAGTTCCAAATATCTGGAATATGCTTGGACCAAAATTTGAAACCACAATTCCAGTTTGGAATGTGATAATCACGGTTTGATCCAGAGCATTCTGATAGACGTCTGCAGATACACCAGATCCATCTACAGAAAGCATGATGTAATCAATCTGTGATACATTGATATTTTCCGGGGTGAGCGTTAAGGAGGTTATAACTGTAGGATTTTCGCCATCGGCAATAGCACCAAAGTCATTCAGAACGACTTGTTGGCCAATATAAACAGTCTGGTCGTTTTGGGTATTAGGTTGAATTAACATTGCGTTGAGTGCTCCGAAAGCCATCAAAATAACGGCAAAACAGATTATGAGCTTTTTCATTTGTTACCTCCCAGTAACTGTATTTATTTTAGTTTATCTATTTATCTTTTTAGCTTCTTTTGGGAAGCTTATTAATTGTCAAAGAGCAATTATTGCATAATAATATGTAATACTTAATTTTAGCATATTATTAATATAATGTCAATAACAACATAAAATCAACCTTCGAGGTTGATTTTGTATATATTTTAAGCCAAAAATTGACTATTTATTTCTTCTAAAAATTATTAAGAAAATAATAATAGAAAATATCATTATTCCCATTAGGGCACCGAAAATCCAATGTGTATCAGCATATGGAAGATGAACATTCATGCCATAAAAACTAGCAAGCATAGTAGGTAGAGCCAAGACAACAGTAATAGTAGTTAAAATTTTCATTGTTCTATTTAATTTATTTGTAGCAATTACCTCGTATGACTTTCGAATATTAACTAAATTCGATAAACCACTTTTTGCACGTTCAATTAACTGCTCATTTAAAAGTTTTATGTCATCAATAAATTCACGATCTTCTTCATATAGTTCAATTATTTTTCCCTGTTTCATTGTTTCTAGAATATGACGAAAAGGAATCAGTGCATTTAAAAATTCGTTTAATAAAACTTCAAAATTTAGAAAACTATAAATATCTCTATCTTTTACTTTTTCAACATTAAAACTAAAATAATTTATTTTTTTATGAATTGTTGTTAAAAGGTTGTTATATAAATATTCAGTTTGGTTGATTATTTCTAAAAGTAGTTTTGTTCTTTGCGTTGTAAAACATTCATTTTTTTTCAATAAATTTTTAATAAAAATAGGCTCTTCTTGAGAAACAGAAAGTAAAAAATCTTTACCCATTATTAAAAGTATAGGATCTGTAAAAATTTGTTCATTATTATCTCTTTGTCTTGGAAATCTTGCAAAAATATAAATTAATCCTTTTTTAATTTCCATACGAGGAGCTTCATATGGATCTAGTGCGTCATTTAAAAGTCCATAATTTAGAGAAAATTTTGAAGCCAATAATTTCAATTCATCTTCGCGTAAATTAAATGCCATAACCAAACTACCAATTCTAAAATCTTTCAACTTTCTAAGCTTTAAACTTTTTAACATTTTTTGGTAGTAGTTGATCATATGATTATTCTTAAATTTTTAATTAAATTATTATTCCTCCACCAAGACATTCATCTTTTTTGTAAAAAACTGCTGATTGTCCAGAAGTAATTGCACGTTGTTTGTCTTTAAAAATTACTTGAATTTTATCTTTCTTTGTCTCGAGTTTATCAAGGGGTTCTTTGTATATCTCACATTCTTGATCCAGTTGTCTATATCTTGTTTTAACAGTACATTTTAGTGGAAATTTTGGTTCATTATTTGTCCATAATATATTTGTAACATCACAAGATTCATAAAATAATTCCTCGCTCCATGAGCCACGAGCCACGATTAATTGATTTTTTTCTATATTTTTTGAGATAACAAAATATGGTACTCCTCCGCCAATGCCGATTCCTTTTCTCTGACCTATTGTATAATAATAAACACCATCATGTTCGCCGATTTTTTTTCCATCCGTTGTTATTATATCACCCTTTTTTGGTTTTATTTGCGTTTTTAAAAATTCTGAAATATTTACTTCACCAATAAAGCAAATTCCTTGTGAGTCTGGTTTCTCTGCTGTTGGTAGTTTAGCTTTTTTAGCAATACGCCTTATTTCCGGTTTATCATATTCACCAACAGGAAAAAGACTTTTTGATAATTGTTTTTGATTTAAAGTATAGAGAAAATAACTCTGATCTTTATTTGAATCCTTTCCTTTTAATAAATGATAAATATTATTTTTATCTTTTTTAATTCTTGCATAATGTCCTGTCGCAATAAAATCAGCTCCAATTTTTATTGCTTTTTCTAAAAATAATTTGAATTTTATTTCTTTATTACACATTATATCTGGATTTGGTGTAATTCCTTTTTTGTATCCATCAAACAAATAATCAACAACTTTTTCTTTGTATTCTTTTTCAAAATTTAGTGTATAAATAGGAATTTTTAAATGATCTGCGGTGCGTAGTGCATATTCATGATCTTCTTTCCACGGACATTTAAATTTTCCAATATCAGATGACCAATTTTTCATATAATAACCAATTACATCATATCCTTGTTCTTTTAATAAAAAAGCAGCGACAGATGAATCAACTCCGCCGCTTAATCCTAGGGCGACTTTTATTTTTTTATTTGTCATTTTTTATTGAACTTTAAAAACCTCAAGTCCTTTTTTAATAGCATTTAATGCGAGGTCCATTCTTTCTTTGTTTTGAGCGTATAATGTAAATAATCTCTCACCTTTTTTCACCTTATTTCCAAATTCTTTATTTAAATAAATGCCTGCGAACTTATCATTTGGAGCACCGAGAGTACGACATATATCATTTATAGCTTTTTGATTTACTAAAATAATTTTTCCGTCTTTTGAAGCGTTAATATAATTTTTTATAGCACCAATTGTGATATCCTCTGAATCAATTTCTGCTTTTCCTCCTTGTGCTTTTATTATTTCTTGCATTTTTTTCCACGCCTCTCCGCTTTGTAGTTGTTTCCATGCCAATCCTTGACCCTGACCATTTTTTGCTTTTTTACATAATTCCAAGACTCGGCCAGCCATTTTAATTCCTTCACTTTCCAAGTCCCCTGGTCTATTTTCTTTTTGTTGTAACACACGCAAGACATCACGAGCCTCAAGCGCTGGTCCAATTCCCTTACCGATGGGATCTCTCACTGGAACTATCACAACATCTATTTTTACTTTAAATCTTTTTGCTAAATATTCAAATTTTTGTTTTATTATTTTTGCATCAGATAGTTCTGGAATTTTTGTTGTTTCTCCTATAGGCAAATCAATTACAATATGTGTTGCACCTGATGCAATTTTTTTAGCCATAATAGAAACAATTGCTTTATCATAACTCTCTAGTGACATTGGATAATTGATTTTGATAATCCTGTCATCTGCTGATGCCAAATCAAGACCACCACCCCAAACCAAACATGCATTTGTTTTTTCAATTATCTGTTTTATTTTTTTGACACCATGACTTACTGGACATAATACCTCCATTGTATCAGCTGTGCCAGATACAGAAGTAATAGCACGGGATGAAGTTTTTGGAATTTTAATACCTAAAGAAGCTACAATTGGCACGACGATCATCGCAGCTTCATTTCCAGCTATTCCTCCGAAGCTATGTTTGTCTGCAACTATTCCTTTAAACTCCATTTTACCACCATTTAAAACCATAGCTTTAGTTAAATAATATAGCTCTTCATTATTTGATGGATTCATGTATGAAGCTGCTACAAAATATGCAATTTGAGTATTTGATAATCTATTTTCTACAATATCTTTCATTATGGAGTTGCAATCTTTTTCATTAAGAGCCTTTCCAAATATTTTTTTCTTTATTGCATTGACTGATTCAGCGCGTCCTATAAAATCAATTTCGACTATTTCACCATCATTAAGCGTAGAATATTTATCCCAAAAATTACTATACAAACCTAAATTTCCCCGATTTATTTTTTTAATAGATGTGTTTGCTTCAACAATTGCTTTTTTACCACGCCAGGAAATTTGAATTTTATCCCCAGCCCTAATTCCAAAATGATATGCCTCTTCTTCATGAAGCATTGCTATTGGCTCTGCACCAGTTTTTATATCAAGTTTTTTTGATTTTAAAAAGAAAGACATAGAAGTGTTGTTTATTTATTATTTATTGATTTATCAATTGATCGTAAATTATTTTTTATTTTTCCAGTATTTTTGTGCGTCTAAGTATTCTTTGAATTTATTTTTATCTATTTTAATTTTTTTATCTATAGCGAGCTCCATTGATTGATAGCACGCACGTGCTCCTGCTATTGATCCATTTGGGTGACCATGAATTCCCCCACCATAATTTATTATTAAATCATTTCCTAAAATATCAATTAATTTTTTTGTAAGCCCAGGGTATAGTCCACCTGAAGCAATTGGCAAGGTTGGTTTTATTTTCCCCCAATTTTCTCTAAGTACTTTGTTAATACCAAAATCTTCTTTTAAAGATTTGTTAATTTCTATAACTTCTTCTGCGGACCCATCCATTTTTCCCACAACAGTTCCTGTGTGTAATTGATCAATTCCGGCGAGTCTTGCTAGTTTTGCAATTACAAGCATGCTCATTCCATGACGTGGATTTCTTGTAAACATTGAATGCCCAGCACGATGGCCGTGAATTATAAGTCCTAAATTTGCCTGTCTTAAAACCTGCACATTATCAAGCCCAACTGAAACTAAATCAACCATTACACATTTACCACCCATTTTTTTAACAAATTTAGCTCTTTCTAGCATTGTATCCATTGGAGCGGTGATATTAAAAACATGTATTTTTTTCTTCCTAGTCTCTTTTTCGGCTTTATTTTTAAGTTTCATTACTTCAAGAACTCTAGTTTTAAATTTATTAAAACTCATATCAGTTAAATTTTCATCATCTTTTACGACATCAACGCCATTTATCCACACATCATAAGCTAATTTTGCATGTTGTTTTGATCTTAATCCAACTTTTGGTTTAATAATAGAACCAATTATCGGTCTTTTATAAATATTCATTAATTTTCTAACTCCATTTATTCCATAATATGGTCCCTGAAATGAATTTATATATTTTGTAGACAGGCTCAAATTTTCTAATCTTAAATTATCAATAGCTTTCATTGAAAATATATTTCCAGTCAGCGCTGATAATAATTGTGGAATATTTCCCAATTCAAAATTTTCTATTGGATATGCAATATCAACAATTTTTTTCTTTTTATTTATATAAAAAATTTGAGGAGCTAATTTATTAAAAGTTTTTTGATTTAGTGTGGATAATTTTGTCCATGTTCCAATTGATGATTCAGCAGCAACTTCAATCGCCGCTTTCTCTAAACCTAATTTAGACTCAATTCTATAAGTCGCAATAATATCATTTTTATTTGGTTTATAGTGTAAATTTACAAATGATTTTTTTTCCATATAGTTTATTTTCAATTGATTTATTATTTAACTATTTTTGTTTACCGGTCAATTTTTATATGAGATATCCAAATTTTTTTTGGTAATTTTAAAATATAAGCAATTACGTCTGCTAAGTCATCTGGATTTGCAAAATTATCGGTTGAAAATTTTTCGCCAGTTTTTTTAAACATATCTGTATTTATTCCACCTTGATAAATTCCAGCTACTTTTATATTGGTATTTTTTAAATCTAGTTCTAAAACTTCTGTAAATCCACGAACTCCATATTTACTTGCGGTATAAACTGATTGTCCTTCTTGTGGCAAAATCCCAGATTTTGAAGATATATTTATAATTGCTGATTCTTTTGTTTTTTTAAGAGTTGGTATAAATAATCTTGTTGTGTGAATTAAACCAGTCAAATTTGTTGAAATTATATCATTAATTGTTTGCTTTTTTATTTTTTCAATTGGCCCTAGCTTTTGCCAAATTCCTGCATTATTAATTAAAACATCAATTTTTTTAAATTCATAAATAATTGATTTTGCGGTTTTTTCTAATGAATCTATTTTTCTAATATCGCAGATATAGGTTTTTACTTTTAATGCCCCCGATTTCATAGATTGTTTTTTAACACTATCTAATCTTTTTTTATTTCTCGCAATTAAAATTAAATTAGTGTTTTCTTTGGCTAATCTAAAAGCAATTTGTTTGCCAATTCCATCACTAGCCCCGGTTACTATAATTGTTTTATTTTTTAAATTCATTTTTTAATAATTTTATTCATTAATTTGAAAGTTTTGTCCATTGATATTTTTTGCTTCATCAGATGCAAGAAATAATATTTTTTCCGCAATTTTTTCTGGTTCAATTAATTTATGACCAGGCATATTTTGTAATGTTTCTTCTAGTTCTTCTCTCGGTGCCTCGAGCCAATAGCCAGTTTTTACAGGTCCTGGACATATTGAATTTGCTCTTCCAAATGAAGATAAAAGTTTTGCATAGGATTGAGTTACATTTATTACTCCAGCTTTTGAAGCTGAATAAGCAATCGCATCATATTGTCCATTTAAACCCATTCTAGATGAAATATTTATTATTATTCCAGATTTTTGATTTATAAATATTTGGGCCGTATATTTTGAAACATTCATCATTCCAAATAAATTTAATTCAAAAGTTTTTCGCCATTCTTTTATTGATTTATCCCATTCATCTGCAACTATATAACCACCAACATTATTTACTAAAATATCTATTTTCTTATATTTTTTTATTGCAATATTTAAAAGATTTTTTATTTGTTTTTCATTCGTTATGTCTGTTTTTATTGCGATTGCTTTTTTCCCAAGTTTCTGAATCTTATTTATTGTATTATCCCCACCTTTTTTATTTTTATTGTATGTAATTATAACTTCTGCCCCATTATTTGCAAACATTAATGCAGTTGCTTTTCCAATTCCACTTGAGGCACCAGTTATCAGTACTATTTTATTCTCAAAATTCATATTTTATCTAGTTTAATTAATTGTACTTTTTTATCAAAAAGCCAAGGATAATATTTTTCTATATAATTATTTACTTCATGTGGCTCTATAACTCCGAATTCACATATTATTCCACTAATATACTCACTTGGAATATAATCAAAAGCAATATTTATAATATTTAATTTTTTTGAAATGGGATTTTTCCAAACTTCATTGATGTTTCTTATTTCAATATTTACTGTATTTTGAGAATCAAGCTTTAACAATGTTCCTGCTACATAAAAAGGGATTTTGTTTGTTTTACAGGCAAGAGAAATTCCATAAGAGCCAATTTTATTTATTGCTGATCCATCTATTGAAATAGCATCACAGCCAAGCATTACTTTATCCATTTTTAAATCTCCGGAATGATTCGAAATAAAAAATTCTGCAGCTGAATCAACAATCATTGTTGTTTTTATACCATTTTGAATTAATTTTTTTGAAGTAATTCTTCCCTGCATGAGTGGACGCGCCTCTGTATTATAAACTGATATTTTTTTGTTTTTCTGAGAAATTAATATTTTTTCAACAATAGATGAGTGACAATGAGTTAAAATTCTGTCATCTTTGTTTATCAAACTGGCTCCATTTTTTATAATTCGACTCTCTGTTTTTAAAATCAATTCTCTAAATAATTTAATTAATTGTCTAATATTTAAAATAGCTTCTTGGGTTGTATCAAATATTCTATTATAATATTTATTTTCAATAAATTTAAGTGCATTTCTTGCCATTGGTTCTGTCGCGCGAAGTTCTGTAATCTTATGACATTCAGAAAAAAATTTTTTTTCAAATTTTTTTATATCCAATTTTTTATATCTAACACATAAACCTTCAAAAATATCCAATGTTGCCCTAGATACACTTGTAGCTCCTTGAATTTTGACTGATTTTATATCAGCTATTATTTTGTTTATATTTTTCATATTTTTATCTTTCTTTATGTAATGGTTCATAATCATCATCTTCATCATCTACATTAAAAGCCTGCTCTAAACTCAAAGACTTTGATTGTTTATCTTTATCTTTTTCTTCTCTTTCAGACTTTTTTTTATTAAAACATTCATTACAATAAACAGGCCTTATCCCGTCTGGTTTAAATGGTACTGTAATTTCTTTTGCACATTCATCACATTTTGTAGGAAATAATTCTTTATTATTTTTTGTTTGTAATTGTGTTTTTTTATTTTCAGTTTTTAATTTTTCTATTCTTTCTTCAAGTGTAGCATTTTCTTCTTCCTCGTCTTCTTCTGATAACATACCACTCCATTTTGCTATTTTTGTTTCAACTATTTCACGAGAGGTTGTATATCTTTCACGAGACACCCTTATAACCTTTTCTCCTATTTCTAGACCGTTTTCAGGAATTGGCATTGGAGCAAGTGTTGTTGCTTGAAATGGATTTGAAGCAACTCCATCAATCATTAATTTAATATATATTCTATACTTAGTTAAATTTACTAAATCTTCATGATCTATATATGGCTCAAACTCTTTTTCCAAAAACTCTGCATCAGCCGCACCAATCCTAAAAATTACCATAGTACCCACATTTCCAAATATTGCAGCCCTTACGGATTCACTTAATTGTTCTATATATTGATGAGCAACAATTAAATTTAAACGATACTTTCTAGCCTCTGATAATATATTAGAAAAAGAATCTGTTGCAAAATTTTGAAATTCATCAACATATAAATAAAAATCTTTTCTTTCTTCTTCTGGCATATCAACTCTACTCATAATAGCAAGTTGAATTTTTGTAATTATCATGGCGCCAAGAAGAGCTGAATTATCCTCACCTATTCTTCCTTTTGATAGATTCATGAGTAATATTTTGTTACTATCTACAATATTTCTTATATCAATAGAAGATTTTACTTGTCCTACTATATTTCTAGTAAGTGGTGTTGATAAAAATCTTCCAACTTTATTTTGAATAGGAGCGATCGCTTCAGCTTGAAATTTTTGTGGATATTTATCATATTCATCAACCCAAAATGATTTCACAACTGGATCTGTTATATTTTTTACAACCTTGTCTCTGTATTTTTTATCAACAAGCATTCTCATGATTCCAAGTAATGTTGCACCCGGATATTCAAGTAATGCCATAATTGCATTATTTAAAACATATTCTAATCTTGGGCCCCAAGAGTCCGCCCAAATTTTTTTAAATACGCCAAGAAGTCCAGATGCAATTAAATGTCTTTTTGTTACATCAACATTTTCTAGAACATTAAAGGCAATAGGATAATCAAAATCTGATGGATTAAAATAAACAACATCATTAATCCTGTTTGGAGGTATAAAATTTAGAATTTTTTCAACTAAATCCCCATGTGGATCAACTAAAGCTACACCATGACCATTTAAAATATCTTGGATTACCATATTTTCAATAAGAACAGATTTTCCCATACCAGTTTTTCCAATAAAATACATATGACGTCTTCTGTCATCAGTTTTTATTCCGAATTTTTTTGCTTGACCCCTAAAGTTTGTTATTCCTAGAAGTGTTACATCTTCCCTTTTCATATTTTTATAACCGTTTTCATAACGGGATTATTCTATTATTGGTAAATTATCTGGTGGATTGTTATCAATAATATTATTAGTTTTTTGTTGATTATTTATTATAACATTATTAAATTTTTTATTATCTTCATCTTGTTTAAATTCTTTTATGAATTTATTTTTCTCATTTTTATCTTTTGCAAACTTCGCTTCGAATCTTTTATTATCCATATCAATATTTACTGGTTCTTGCAGGTCTTTTAGGGTTATTGGTTCATTATTTTTCAATTTTTCATCAATAATATTATTTTTTACAAAGCCTGATTCAATTTGTGATTCAAGCGGTAAATCACTTGGTGGCTCAACTGTTTTTGTGGTTGTTGTTCTTATCATAGGAGCTTTAACAGTAATTGTTGGAAAATGATATAAAGTAGCAAGTTCTTCTGTGGATAAAAATAAGGATTTACTTTCAAATGTATCGCGTAATTTAAATCTTCTTACATAACTTTTTGTAAGCATTTTTTTTCTTTGTTCTGTTTTCCAATAATCAGGATCAGTATTTTTTTTAAAATCAAATTGATTAAAATTTTCAAATTGTTTGAAGAATCCCTGTATTGTCCACCTTCCTTTGGCTGGTGTGTATTTATCAGCGGGAGCAAGATAACAGGTTTTTATTTTTACCTCATATATTAATTTATTTAATTTGTTCTCAATAGCAGCAATTGTTGCTTTTTCTCTTGATGTAAGTAGATTAAGGGTCGCGGCAATATCCTTTTCGTCTTTTACATCTCCCCATAGTTTATAAATGGTTTCACTTAGATAATCAATAGTCCAATCAATATTTTTAAAAACTTTATCTGTAAAACCCGAAGTGCTTTTTGAGGCTCTTCCCATTAGCCCACCAATTGTTTTTTCCCCACCACCAATTAGTGCTTTATTGTCGGATGGTCTTGCAAGTATCACAATACTTAAAAATTCTCCAGGCCCAATTTTACTCATTATTTCAAGTAGTGACGCTAGAGGATCTACAAATGTCTGAGATAGACCATGTTCAAAATCAGAAAAGGTTTTTATGGGATAAAAATCATCTTTTTTAAAGAAAATGTCCATCAAGAATGGTTTATATTTGGCTTCTTTTGTGTGTAAATTATCAGGAATAAGAGACATATAATCTTCAACTTCTGTAATTTCTGCTTCTGGATAATGAGCATAAATTGTTGAAATAATTGTTCCCATGTAGTATGATGGTGCTCTTACTAAATATTGAATATAGCCCTCAATACTTACAATTTCTAAGCTAATCCAGAGTTGTTGGCTTCCCTGAACATACTTAGCCCAGTTTGTTCTACCATGTTTTATACCATGAATTGTATTAAATAATTCTTCAATTGCTTTAGTATTCTGCTCATTATTTTTTGGAACATCAATGGCAATCATTGAATACTCGTAATTATTTATAAAACTCCTTCTCTTTTTTTCAAAATTGGCAAAATAAAGTCCCCAAAATAAAGAAACTAGGGCCAATAACCAAGCGCCCCTGTATATCAAAATTCCCAATATATAAATTGGGTTATGTCTAAATATATCTAAGACACTATATAAATAATTATAGTCTATTGAAATTGTCATTTTGTTTTCCTATTTTTGTTTTTATACGACTATGTATAAAATTAATAGCGTTCCCATAAGAACACTATTAATTATATCACAAATATTGTAGTTGTTGAATTTTTATTTTTCTTCTAAATAGTATTTCCCGTCAGAATTCTTTTTTATACTCTTATTGTTTATAATTGCTAAATTCACTGTTGTTTTTTTAACTAATTTTTTCTTTAATACCTCATTAATTAAATCATCTTTTTTCATTGGTCCATTTTCTTGTAAAACCCTCTCGACCATTTCCGAAACCTTACCAGATTCGTATCCCCATTTTTTAAGAGCATAAATTCCGCGACCAACTAGAACATATTTATCATCGAGTATTAATTCATTATGAACTGTTGCTGGATGTGCTGATTTTTTATCAAAACCCATTTTATTAATTTCATCAGCAATTTCTCTAAAATGCATGGGCTTGTTGTAGTTCTTCATTACTAAAAAAATTTTATCACTCATTCTTTTTGGAATAATTGATTTCCAATCAGTTAATCCTAATTCTCCAAGTGGATTTTGTTTAATTTTTTTACTGGCATTTAAAAATTCTAGTAAAATATTTTCATTTATTTTATCGCTATTAAAATTTATATCTCTCTCATCCGAGTAGGTTTGCCACAAATTTGATTTATGTATCGGTTCTTGTTTTTTAATAAACAATTCTATAATTTTTGATATTGCATCATTAAATTCATCGAAGTCATTATTTTTTGATCTTAAAAGTTCATAGTAATCATCATCTTCTTTATGAATATCATAATTGTCAGATAAAATTTTGTTTATTAAAAATTTTGTTGATTGATAATTTACGTCATTAGATGTAGAGTCTCTTAAAATTTTTTGTATTAAATTGTCCTGAGCAAGTATACCTAAATATTCTGACAATATATCATTTACGATATTATCAAGTTTTTTAATTGTCTCTACCTTATCTGAGATATTTTTCATTTTTTTAATGGCGATATTTTCTATTTGTCTAATTCTTTCTCTTGTGATGTTATAAGTTTTTCCAATACCATCGAGAGTAAATTTTTTATCGCCTCCTAGACTATATCTTTTTGTAATAATTTCTTTTTCTCTATCATTTAATACTTTTAAAAGTTCAGAAACAACTTCTTTTGGATCAAATTGCAAAATAGCTGAATCCCTTTCAGAAGAAATTATTTTATCTAGTATGGATTGTTTATCATTTGACATAATTTTGTAAAAATATAATTTTATAAATTATTTAAATATTAATAACGCATAAAGTCAAGCTTTTTAAGCCTTATTTTTAATATACGAATATAATATCATAGATGAAAAAATATGTCAAGAGATTTTATAAGAACAAAATAGACCAGTTTATATTGGTCTATATTTGATATATTTATTATAATATAAATTTATGATTTTTTGAATTTCATGTTATAAAACATTATTAAAATAGAAGATGCAACAAATATTGATGAATAAGTTCCTACTGTAATTCCAATCATTAAAGCAAAAGCAAAATATTTTATCGTGGATCCACCTAGAAAAAATATTGCTGCTAAGACTATAAATGATGTAAATGATGTATTGAAAGATCTTGGGATTGTTTCATTAATACTTATATTAGTTAAGTTTTTAAATGTTAAACTGGTCTTTTTGTGCAAATTTTCCCTAACTCTATCAAATGTAACAATAGTATTATTTATAGAATAACCCAAAATTGTAAGCATCGCTGTTATAAACATTGAATCAATCTCAACATTTAAAAATTTTCCCAAAACTGCAAATACTCCAATTGTTATTATAATATCGTGTGCAAGTGCCATAAGAGAAGCCACTCCATATTTCCATGATTCAATTGGCATTGAAACATGTCTAAATACATATGCAATATAAAGCGATATTGCTATAAGAGACAATATTATAGCCCAAAATGCTTTTACTTTTAATTCATTACCTATTATTGGACCAACTGAATCGAATTTCTGTTCTATTACATTATTATTTTGAATCCCAACGTTTATAGGAATATCTATTATTTGTCCATCTTCTGTTTTTGCTTGAATTGTTTGTGGTTTTGTATCTGTATCTGCTTTAGAAAATTTTTGACCAAGTTTAGATAAAATTATTTGATGTTGTTCTTCTGTAATATTTGGCATTTTTATTGCATATTGATTATTTCCCATTGGTTGAATTTGTGCTTTTTCAATTGGAATTTCTTCTAAAACTTGATTGATATCAGAAATACTTGGCCTCTCAATGTCTTTAAACTCTACTATAAGCATTGATCCACCAGTAAAATCAGTCCCCAATTTTAATCCAAATATAGCCACAGATAGAATACTTAAAACTATTAATGTAATTGATATTCCCAAAAAATACTTTGAATTTTTAATTATTTCCAAATTTCTCATATGATTATTGCTTATTATTTTTAATTTGTTTTTTTGATACTCCGAAAAACCAAGTATATTTTTCCATTTTGTCTCTTACAAAAAGCATCAAAAATGTTCTTGTTATTGTTATTGCGCTAAACATAGACATCAAAACACCAATAGCTAATGTTATTGCAAAACCTTTTATCGTACTAGAACCAAGATATAAAAGTATCACACATGTAATAAGGGTTGAAACATTAGAATCTCTTATTGATGGCCATGAACGTTTGAATCCCTCTTTTAGTGCAAATGTTAGATTTTTACCGGTTTTTATTTCTTCTTTTGTTCTTTCAAATATCAAAACATTAGCATCAACTGCCATACCAAATGACATAATAAAACCAGTTATTCCGGAAAGCGTAAGTGTTATAGGGATTGATTCAAATATTGCAGCAGCAACTACACCATAAATAGTAAGTGCTATAACAGCAATTAATCCTAAAAATCTATATACAAGTATTATAAATATAGCTAGGATAATTAATCCATACAATCCAGCTTTTAAACTTTGATTTAATGATTCTTGTCCTAGTGTTGCTCCAACTGTTTGTTGACTAATTAATTTTACTGGAACTGGAAGCGCACCAGCATTTAATCTTTGTGATAATTGTTTTGCTTCAGCAAGTGTAAAATTGCCAGAAATTACAGCTTTTCCCTGGGTAATTTTTTCATTAACACGAGGTGCTGTAATTACCTCTCCATCTAAAAATATTGCAACTGGTTTTCCTACATTTCTTTCTGTTATATCAGAAAATAACTGAGCGCCATCACTATCAAATTCCAATGAAACTTCTGCCTGTCCAGTTGTCTGATCAAAAGTCACACTAGATGTTTTGAGTTGTTTTCCTGAAAGTTGAGTATTATTCCAAGTTCCTTGAGAATCAGCGCTTTGTTTTAAAAATAAAATATGCTGTGATTTTACCTCTCTATTATCTCCTGTTCCACGTTCTTCTATTTTTTTAATTATATGATAACCAAATTGACTTTCTACTATTTGATTATATGTTTGATTGTTCTTTAATTTATTAAAAATTACATCAGCATAAGCTGGATCTAATAAATTTTTTTTATAAAAATCAACAATTCCACCAGCGTCTTTTGATCCAGTATCTTGAGATAATTCCCCCGCTAGTTTTGTAATATCTTCACCAGACAAAACTCTTTTTAATGTATCTTCAGCT
>JAQVMR010000046.1 GCA_028703545.1 Patescibacteria group bacterium | reverse complement strand
GAATAACAGTTACAGAAAAATCAAGCTATGAAAAAATAAAATCATATTCATATATGCTCGTTTATGATGGTAGGGGCTGGTTTGCCGATAGCGATATTAATTTTAATGTAAAAACACAATTTAATTATGAGGGGACGTATCAAGAAGGAGTTCCAACAAGTATGGAGCCTTTGAAAAAATATACCATGAGAATTAAGTATAAAAATACCGGAGTTTTAACATGGAACAAAAATAGTGTAAAAATGAAATATATTTCTCCAGAAGGCAAAGAGACAGACATATCAATGACGCAAAATAGCGTTGCTCCAAATAAAACAGCAGAGTTTGTAATAGTAGATACACCAAAAAGTGTGGGGCAAAGGACATATAGTTTTTCTTTATATAGACAGGTTGATAAAAAAACAACAAATAAATTTCCATCTGGAGATTATAAGGCACAAAGTAATGTCTCGGTGAAATTAGGAGCACAGCTCATTGAACAAAATATTCCATCTACTATGAAGCCTGGTGAGACAATTCCTGTTACAGTTAAATTTAAAAATGCAGGAGTTGATAAGTGGGATAAAAATTTAGTGCTTCGTGCTTACGATAAAGTGAGTCCATTTTTAAAAAGCGTCTTTAGGGCATCTGATTGGGAATCAACCTATGCAATTGAAACAGTAAAAGGCCTTGTTAATCCGGGCGAGGAATATTCATTTACATTTAATTTAAAGGCCCCTACAAAAGTTGCCATGTATCCAATTTATTTACAATTAGAGTGGGGTAAAAAATATCAGGAAATTATAATTGATGATGTTATGGCAAAGAAATTTATAATTGATGTAAAAAAAGAAACAAGTATTGTAAAGACTGATACTGCAAAAACTAAATCAGCACAAGGAATAAGTTTTGACTTACCACAAATCATGAAGGCAGGTGAGGTAAAAACAGTAACATTAACTTTGAAAAATAATAGTAACTCAGTTTGGAATTCTAATTATGTTCTTCGTGCATATAAAATAACAAAGCCTTTCTCTGGTAGTAATTTTTATGATTCATCTTGGTTGTCGGTAATGGCCGTTGATAAAATAAGGAAAAATATAAACCCAGGTGGTCTATATTCATTTACATTTAAAATAAAAGCCCCAACAACTTCAGGTAAATATAAATTATATTTGCAATTTGAATATGGTTCTAAATATGAAGAAATCGCAATTGACGGGGAAAAAACAAAGGAGTATTCTATTGAGGTGAATTAATATTTACGGAGGCGTGCCAGAGTGGTTGATTGGGGCGCTCTCGAAAAGCGTTGTCCTGTAAAAGGGACCAGAGGTTCGAATCCTTTCGCCTCCGCCAAGACAATTTTTTATCGTGCAGACCTATATACCCCAGTATTTATGGGGTTTTTTGTTTAATTTAAAAAAAGTCCTATAGTTATAGGTACATGAGACACTGGAACTAAAAGCAAAAAAGCATAAGTTACTTAGTCCAAAGAATACTGTATCTAAATCTTACATGTTTTTCTTCATCTCTGCGTTTGTCTGGTGGTATTTCATCTACAATCCTTTTATCATCAGCAAAGGGTTGTGCATGTATGTTACATAAATGAGCCATTAATAATTGAAATAGTTGAAACAAATTTTCTACTACTGTATAAACAAATTCTGAAGTTTTGATGTTTAATGGAGACATATTTCCACTCTCAAAATAGATTGTTGGTTTTGTTAAAATTCCAGATGGTTCTATTTTATAGTTATTTATGTTTAAAATACCAACGATACGAGGATGTTCTATTTTATTTCTTATTTTTCTAATTATTTTTATAAAGTCCCTAAATTCATTAATAAAAATAGTAGCTTGATTGTTTTCACCCTTTTCAAGTTTTAATTTTTTGAATAACTGTTCTATCCACCCTTCGGTTTTGATTTCTGGATAAAATATTTGTACTAGTTCAATTATTGAAAAAATTGAATGGTCTGCATTTGAAATGATTTTTTTAATCTTTTGTTCAAGATTTGGCAATGAAGGAATAAGAAGAGAACCATCTTTCCGTGGATTACCGTTAAAAAATTCGTCTATTTGCTTCTCTTCACTAGTATATTCTTCTACTAAAGTATTTAAAGCGAGTATTTCGTTTAAGAAATTAAATGCAATATTAATTGCTTTTGGATTAGTTATATTCTTTGGTAACGCGCCTTCTTCAAAAAGAATATTTGCTTGTTGTAAAATTCCACCAACAAAACGATTATCGGATCCGTAAGGAAGTATATTTTGTTGAGTGTGTCTTATATTTGGATTAGTTTGTTCTGGGTCAATCGTGTCGGCAGTCATTATAGAATGGATATTCTTTCTAGTTAAACAGAATAGTTTATTATTTACTTTTAAAAAAGCAGAAACTGGGTCATTATCTTGTGTTCCTATTTCCATTCTAAATGCACCAGATCGCCAATCAAACAAATTATTATCTTTTGTATTCATTTTAATATTATAGCATTTACTCATTAATTAGTGTAAGCACCTTATCCTTATAGCTAATCTTAGATTTCAAATTTCCCAACAATTCTCTTTTTTCTGACACAGACCCCTCTTTTAAAATATACTTTGCATAATTTCGTATATCAGTATCTTGTGTTTTTTTAATCTTATCAGTACTACCAAGTACTGATCTTTGAAATATATTAAATCTTCCAATTTCGTCTTCTAATCTTTTTCTCATTCCAAGTTCATTGATATCTACCTTGTCCAATATTTTTAATAATTCGGTGATAAGATCTTCTTCTCTAATATATTTATTTTTACAATTTCTATCTCTCGCTCTACTACAAGAATAATAAATATATTTAGCACGAGTACCATCTTTAAGTTGTTTATATTTTTCTTGTGCAGACATACCACTTCCACAATATCCGCAAGTAAATAGTTTAGTAAATGAGAACTCATGATTTTCTCTTATGATATTATCTCTTTGCAATTGTGCTTTTGCTTTTTCAAATAGTTCTTGATTAATAATTGGTTCGTGCTTTCCGGTATACCAATTACCACTTTCAATTGGATATTCAAATACTCCATAATAAAATGGATTATTCAATACTTTATATACTCCGCTTAGAGTTAGAGATTTATTCCCCCTTGTATAAAAATTTAATTCATGTTTTAACCAGTTATATATTTTTCTACCGCTATACTGTTCATATGCAACACGCTCAAAAATCTTTTTAATTACGGGCGCTCTTTGAGGATCTATAATCACCTGACATTTTGCATCCATTCTATTTTGATTAAGATATCCCAGCGGTGCCACTCCTGGCCACAGTCCCATTTCTACTCTTGTCCTTAGACCGCGTTTTACATTTATACCCCTATTATCATTTTCTAGTTTAGCTTGTGATCCTAATATCATAAGAAGAAATTTCTCACTTGGATTATTAGAAAATTTTTGTCCAAACGTTCTTATGTCTACCAAAGCACCTGAATCCATAAGATCTACAATTTTACCTAAGTCGCCTGCATTTCTGCTAATACGATCTGGAGCCCAAGTCAGAATACCATTAAACTTACCTTGTTTAATTTCGTCTATAATCTCATTGAAAACTGGTCTTTGCCCAGTTTCTTTGGCACTGTGAGATTCTCTTTTCATGGTTACCACTTCTAAATTCTCCCTTTCAGCTAGTTGAAGCATCTCCTTTATCTGACTATCTATAGAAAGGACTTGTCTTTCCTCTGATTCTGATGATTTTCTTGCATAAAGGCAGTATTTGACCTTTATTGGGACTGTTATTTTATCCGTTGTCCCTACGGGTGTTTTTACTGTATTCATAGCCTAATTGATGACGCAATTCTCTAGAAGAATCAAGGGTAGTCCTAGGTAGATAAGTTGTTGGTAACTAACTTTATTAAGGAATGTTTTTGAGTTATACTATAATTAGGGTAATTTATCATTTGAGAATAAAAAATATGTCTATTTTTGATATATTAAGTATCGTATTTATTATGTTTTCTTCTGTAGTGTCTTTTGATTTACACTCTCGACAAGAAAATAAATCAACACTTCCTTCGTGGGTAAAATATGTTTATCCGATTTATATAGGTTTGGCTATAATAATTTTTATTATGAATTGGAAGTATACCATACTCATCTTTATCATTTGTTATATAGGGACTGTTTTACCTATTCTAAATATAATCGGTAATATTCTTATGAGTCCGTTTAAACCAAGGGTTAAATAATTATATGAAAAACAAAACACTCGCAATTTTTGGTATAGGAACATATATATTGGGCGTTATAACTTCCGCGACAGATCTTGAAGGAAATTTTGAATTTCCAATTGTTTTAATTATATCAGGAATAGCAACGTCAATGTTTATTGTTATGGCAACAATCCATTTATGGAAAAAATTTAAATATGCATCAATAATATTTGTATTCTCAACAATTATTCTTTATGCATTAACAGCAATTCAAGAAATTGCCTTGCCTCAATATGGAAGTCTTATTATTATTTTGTTGAATGTAGCTAAGGTAATCAATTTTATTATATTTATTTATGTAATATGTCTTTTTTTGGAAATCGGAAAACATGAAAATCAAGAAAACAAAGCAATTAACACCCCTATAAATTCTTACGGGTTAACCCCTGCAAAAATGAGTAGGGAGTTTTTGCGGTTACAAAATTTAATCAAAGAAAAAAAGGTTGAGCTAAGACTTAAAAAGTCAATGAAGGACACCTTTGGTGTTTGGATCTATTGGTTTAGCGAAACCAAAAAACCTAAACTTTTTTGGAAAGCATTTTTTATATTTTATTGGTTGTTTTCTAGTGAATGGTTTTGGATACCATTTTCTATTATATTAGCGATAAAGGTAAGTCCACTCTATTTATTGGGTATTTTAATGCCATTTTTAATAACAAGATTATTAAAGCCAATTGGACAAGGTTTTATGATTTATGATGCTCAAAATGACGAAGTTTTATTTGATGATTTGTGGGCGAATAAAGCTATCGGGATAATGAGTACAGCAAAACATGAAAGTATGATTCATAAAAATGGAACTCCCGATATTATTATAGACCCACACAATCAAGACTGGCGAGAACAAATTAACAAAAAATTATAATTTCATGCCGAACACTTTAAAAAAAATCTTGAATTTTCAAGTCTGTAAATATAAAATTAATTATTCAAAGTTTAATCCAAGGAATTTCAAGTGGTCACCATTTAAGAAGTTTATAAGATCACTAGCTATTCTTACTATTTTTCTAGGGGCTTTTATTATTGTTAAAGATGAATATAATTATCAATTTGGAGATAGTCCTTCATATGAAAATTCAACAGAGACCACCGCTGATAAAAAAGAAAAGGATTGTAATGTTTCTGGAATTGAGCTTCGTGGAGAGGTGGTTACGTATATTGTTAATCCAGATGATAAAGAAGCTATTGGTGATAAAACAGCTTCCGAAGAAATTGTTTATTATATCAATGAAGCAGAAAAGGACGATAAAATAAAAGCCATTATATTAGAAGTTGATTCTCAAGGTGGCTATCCTGTAGCTGGAGAAGAGATTGCTATAGCTATGAAAAGAGCAAAGAAGCTAACTGTAGCGATAATAAGAGAATATGGTGATTCAGCTGCTTATATGGCGGCTAGTGGTGCTAGTAGAATCTTTGCTTCAAAAAATTCTGATGTAGGTGGTATAGGTGTTACTGGATCTTATCTAGATAATGTTAACAAAAATAATAAAGATGGTTTAAATTATATATCTCTTTCTTCGGGAAAATTCAAAGATACTGGCGATCCAAATAAAGCTTTAACAACAGAAGAAAAACAATATTTGATGAGAGATGTTAATATTCTTCACCAAAACTTTGTTGAGCTTGTAGCAGAAAATAGAAATATGGATATTGAAAAAGTAAAGAAATTAGCAGATGGCTCTACTATGCTTGGAGAAATGGCTTTGCAAAATGGTCTTATAGATCAAATTGGTGGACTACAAGAAACTAAAGATTATTTGAAAGATAAAATAGGAGAAGATATAGAAATTTGTTGGTAATAAATATAAAATAACAAAAATTTACAATTAATTAAAAATATATGTTTTGTCATCAGTGTGGAAAAGAAATTTTGGATGAAGCAAAATTTTGTAATAATTGCGGTGGAAAAATTATTCAAATTAAGCAGATTGATAAAAAGAAAGAATCTTCAGATGAAATAAAGTATGAAAATTCTCCTAAGATATTATTTTTTGAAAATGATGAAATTCTGACTGATTCTTATGGTTTGGGTATAGAAAAATTTGGATTTCATGTTGTAAATTATCCGTATCCACCTAAAGATAAGAAAGTATTAATTAATTTAGTTTTAAAAGAACGCCCAGAAATTATTTTAACTGGGATAATATTTCCAGAAATGGATGGTTATGAATTGACAAAGACATTGAAAGCAGATAATAGAACAAAAAATGTCCCTGTATTTGCGCTTACAAACATGGATAAAAAAGAAGAAATAGAAATGGGTATAGAATCGGGAATGAAAGATTATTTTGTAATAAAAAAATTTCAACCGAGAGATATAGTAAAAAGAATAAGAGAGATATTTGGTGAAACAATAGAAAATGAAATAAAATTAGAAGATATTCCAGCGGTAAAAAAAGAAGACAATAAGAAAGGTTCAGTTAAATATGCTACAATGGGTCTTTGTTTTGGAATATGTTTGATTTGGTCATTTGGTTTTGGAGGGTTTATTCCATATATTATTGGTGCTGCAATAGGAACTTGGTTTACAAAAAAGATGTTGAGTCCTAAAAAATGGTATTTAACAATGATTTATTGGATAGTATTTGTTTTATTATTTTTTATTGGTAGTCTTGTGCGTGGCCAAAGCCAACATCAAATATAATTATCACAATTTGAAACTCAATTTTTTGTATTACTATTAAAATAGATAAGAGAAATAATCATTAATTAAAAATATTTTATGTTTTTAATACCGGGCTGGATAATAGCGGCATTGACTTTCCCAGGAGTAATAATACATGAGTGGGCTCATAAGAAATATTGTGACTGGACGGATATAAAAGTTCATAAAGTTATATATTTTCAATTTACAAATCCCGTTGGTTATGTAATACACGATGAACCACAAAAGTATGGTCAAATTTTTTGGATTTCAACTGGTCCATTGATAATAAATTCATTGTTAGCAATAATAGTAAGTTATTTTGCCACTCAAACACAGACAGAAAGCTTCTTGTATTATTTATTGGTGTGGATTGCAATTTCATCAGGAATGCACGCTTTTCCGAGTGATCAAGACGCTAAACATATTTTTGATAAAAGTAAAATTCTTTTAAAAGGAGGCAGTTCGAAATTACACTATTTGACATACCCTTTTTATACTTTAATTTGGTTAGCAAATAAATTAAGGTTTTTGTGGTTTGATCTTTTCTATGCTATAGCATTGGTATCTTTTGGAGGATCAATTTAATAATTCATTAAACAATTATCAAATGAAAAATTGTCCATTTTGTAAAAAAAATATTAAAGAAAGTGAGGATCTTTGTCCGCACTGTAAGCACGTATTAATTGAGAGAATGGATTCTTATTCTAAGCAAGAACCCGATAAGGCTAAACATAAAAATGGTACCTCAGTTATGGATAAATTTAAGAATCAATTTAAATTAATAAT
>JAQVMR010000045.1 GCA_028703545.1 Patescibacteria group bacterium | reverse complement strand
AACTTTCCAGGAAGTTCAGCATAATCCTCACCAATCTCTTCTGCAATTACATAGGCGTTTATAGAAGCATTTCCGGGGACTATAATTTTTTCCTGAATTCTAAAAATTTTTCCATTTTGTGACTGATATCTAGTTTTTGCAATCAGGGTTTGAGGTGTAGCACGATTATTTACAATCTTCATCATTCCACCATACTTGTCGGCTGAAGTTTTTTTCTCTTGCACATCAAATTGTTTAGTTTTCTCTAATGTTAACTCTATCATTCTTCCATTTAAAACACTTGTCTCTAAATAATTATTATTAGTATTTCCTTCCTTTACTTGAGTTGATGCGCTAATTTTTGCTGTCTGACTTTTTACTTTTAAAATTATTTCTGCTTTTGACAAAGAAAAATAAATTATTATGGCAACTAAAAATACTGTTGAAAAAATAAATATTCCAGCAATTTTTTTATAAGTTGAACTTATTGAATTTGCCCTTGTTCTCTGAATATTATTATCAAAATTTGTATTTATTACCATATTTTTATTTTAATTTTTATATTATTAATTATATATCAAAAAACAAAAAAAATCACTGATTTAAAATTTTATCAATTGATTCACGTAAATTATATGAATCATGAACCAAACCATTTACCCTTACCTTATTAACTACTTTTCCTTTTTTAATATTAAAATAAACTGGGGACCCACCCGGATACTTTGAAAATAATTTTTTAAAATTATCAACCTGCTCCTTACTTAATTTAATATTTATATCAATTTCAATGGGCCCTACTTCTTCAATTGAACTATTGTCGATATTAAGATTTGAAAAACTCTCTGCTAAAATTTTTGGTTGATCGTCTTTAAAATTCAATTTTCCTTTTACTAAAACAATATTATCTTCTACTAAAATATCTAAATATTCTTCGCATAATTTTGGAAAAACAATAACCTCTATCCGAGAAGAAGAATCCTCAATCATTAAAAACAACATTCTATCATTGTTTTTTGTATAAACTTTTTGAATTGAATTTATTATTCCACCTATTTCAACAAGCTGTTCTTTTTTTAATTGTTTTATTTCACTTATTGGTTTTATATTTTTAGCTAAAAAACTCTCAAATGCCTTAAAAGGATGCCCAGTAATATATAATCCCAACATTTGTTTTTCCCACAATAATTTTTCTCTTGTATCTACTGGAGGATAATTTTCAAATTTTATTTTTGGTTTTTCATAATTAGCCATTCCTGAAAATATATTAAATTGACCATTTTCTGATTCTTTTTTTTGATTTCTGTTAAATTCTAATAATTTATCTAAATTTTTCAATAACAAATTTTGTTCACCTAAATCATTCATAGCGCCTGATTTAATAAGACTCTCTAATGATTTTTTATTTAAATCTTTGTCTTGAATTCTCATTAAAAAATCTTCAATATTTAAAAATTCTCCATTTTGCCTTCTTTCTCTTATAATTGCTTTTACAATATTTGAACCAACATTTTTTATTGCATTAAGTCCGAATCTTATTTTTTTATGTCCTTGTTTAAGCTCATCTCCCAAAACCGTAAAGGTCGAAAAGCTTTTATTAATATCCGGTGCTAAAACTTCTATTCCCATGTCTTCACACTCTTTTATCTTAAATGCAATTTTTTCTATATCATTTTGATCTGCTGTTAAAAGAGAAGCCATAAATTCAGTTGGATAATTTGCTTTGAAATAAGCTGTTTGAAAAGCAATCATTGCATAACAAGTAGCGTGCGATTTATTAAATCCATAACTCGCAAATGGTTCTATGGTTTTCCAAATTTTTTCAGCTACAGATTTTTTAGTACCATTTTTTATCATTCCATCAATAAGTTTTTCTTTTTGCTCGTCAAGAAGTTCTTTAATTTTTTTACCAACAGCCTTTCTTAAAACATCAGCCTCGGCATAGGTAAATCCCGCTAACTGTTTTGCAATTTCCATTACCTGCTCCTGGTAGACAGCTATACCGTAAGTATTTTTTAAAACAGGTTCGAGTCTAGGATCATCATAGACAATTTTTCTTTTTCCGTGTTTTCCGTTTATAAAATCAGGAATAAATTGCATAGGACCGGGACGATAAAGTGAAACCATGGCAATAATATCTTCAAATTCGGTTGGTTTTAACTGCTTCAAATACCTCTTCATGCCAGAGGACTCAAGTTGAAATACGCCTGTTGTGTGTCCTTTTTGTAATAATTCAAAAGTTTTTTTATCTTTTAAATCAATATTTTTTAAATCAAATTTTATATCATGAATTTTTTCTATAATTTCTATAACATTTTCTATAATAGTTAAATTAGACAATCCCAAAAAATCCATTTTTAAAAGTCCTAAATCTTCTATTGGATGGAGTGAATATTGTGAAATAATCGTCTGGTCAGATGAAGATGCATATTGAATCGGCACAGTATCTGTAAGTGGATCTTTGCTGATAATAACACCACATGCGTGCATAGAATGATGCCTAGCTACGCCTTCTAATTTTTTTGCATAATCAATTAAAGTTTTTGCTTGTGGATCTGTATTGTATGCATCTTTAAGCTCGGGGGAGACAACTAAAGCCTCTTGAAAACTAGACATCTGTGGAATCATTTTTGCAATCTTATCACAATAAGAGTAGCTGTAACCCAGAACACGCCCCACATCCCTTACTGCAGCACGAGCCGCCATCGTCCCAAATGTAATAATTTGAGAAACATGGTCTTTGCCATATTTATTTTCAACATATCTAATAATTTCACCACGTCTAATATCGGCAAAATCCATATCAATATCTGGCATTGAAATTCTGTCTGGATTTAAAAATCTCTCAAAAATTAATCCATATTTTAAAGGATCAATATCTGTAATATTTAATAAGTATGAAACTATACTTCCCGCAGCGCTTCCACGACCAGGACCAACAACTATTCCATTGTTCTTCGCCCAATTTACAAAATCAGCTACTATCAAAAAATAAGAAGCAAATCCTGTTTTTTCTATTATATTAAATTCATAATCCAATTGTTTTTTTATTTCTTCTGTTATGCCGCCGTCATATCTTTGCTTTAAACCCTCTTCACATAATTCTCTCAAATAAGAATTATCTGTTTTCCCCTCTGGTAATTCAAAATATGGGAGTAGAATTTTATTTAGTTCTATTGATACATCACACATTTCTGCAATTTTTACTGTATTAGAAATTGCATCTGGATAATCTTTAAAACCTTCCATCATCTGCTCTGGAGACCTAAAAGACAAATCAAAATTAGTCATATTCATTCTATTTTTATCATCAATTTTTTTCTTACTTTGTAAACACATTAAAATATCCTGAGCTTCTTTATCTTCGGGACGCAAATAATGAATATCATTTGTTGCAAGCAGGGGGATGTTTAATTTTTTGGAAAACATTGCCAAAATTTCATTAACTTTTATTTGCTCTTTTTCGTTTGGATGATATTGCATTTCCAAATAAAAATTATCTTCACCAAAAAGTGCATTATATTTTCTAATTAATTCTTCTGCTCCCTTGATATCTCCAGATAAAATTGTTTTTGGAATTTGTCCATTCAAACATGCAGTAGAGCATATTAATCCTTCGTGATATTTTTGTAATATTTCAAAATCTATTCTGGGTTTATAATAAAAACCATCTAAATGAGCGGCTGATGTTAATTTGAGTAAATTTTTATATCCAATATTGTTTTTTGCAAGAAGAATAAGGTGATATGGCTTTGCATCCATATTTGAATTTTTATCATGCATACCTCTTCTAGCTAAATAAAATTCACATCCAATTATTGGTTTTATTTTCTGTTTTAAACATTCTTGATAAAATTCAATAACCCCATACATTACTCCGTGATCAGTAATGGCAAGTGCGGACATTTCATATTGTTTTGCTTGCGCAACAAATTCTTTAATCTTTGGAAGACCATCGAGTAGACTATAATTTGTATGATTATGTATATGAACAAATTTCATGAAATTTTATAATAATAAAAAATAAAAATATAATTAAAATATTTTAAATTAAAAATTTAAAAAGGGGAAAAATTTATTTTTGTTTTATTACCTTTGATGCGTTTTTTTGCTTTTTGTTTTTGTTTGTTTAGAATCTAAGTCTTTAAATGCTTTTTTTTCAATATAATTAACTAATTTTTCCGTTATAACTCCAAATAATTTAAAATAAGCCATTGAACCTTTTGCTTTTTGCTTCACATCAATAACAAATTCATTTACCGATGTTAGAATCTTTGAAAAAAAATTTACAACATCATGTATTTTTTTAAGTGTCATTATCAAATAGAATAAAAACCAACATAAAAATACCGTAAAACAAATAACACAAATTGTTAGAGTTAAATAAAGAATATCTCCGGATGAATTGATCATATGTTTATTTTTTCGAGTCGGACTCGATTTTTTAATTTTTATTTTTGAATAAATTTATTATAGCATATTTTCATTATTTATAAAAAAGTGTAAAATATATATAAGGTGCTTGGAAATTAAAAAAATCATTGAGTACAAAATACTACTTCAATAATTAGATAAACCAAATTTCTCAAACACTTTAAACTTCATACTTAATTACTCAATATAATGATTTTAAAAGATCAAATATCGGATAAAGACATAGAAAGAAGCTTGTGGCTTATAAACAATAAAAAGAAAATAATTAAAATTATAATTTTAATTCTCATTTTCTTTTGTGTCATACTTTATGCTATTTCAACATTTGGATTTATAAAATTTTTTACCACAAAAGATATAAATTTGAACAACTTTTCTACTATAAATTTTTCGCAAAACAAAAAAACCCCCAATAATCTCACAGTGGGAGATAAGCAATTGATTGATAGAGGAAATGGAAAATATGATATTGCTATAACAATCAATAATCCAAATGAATTTTGGGGAGCTACTGAAATAAAATATTCATTAATTATAGATGGTATAGAACAAACCGAAGATAAAACTTTTATAATGCCACAGGAAACAAAAAAAATAGCAAAACTTGGAATAAACTCAGAAACAAGAATAAAAAATATTGATATTATATTTAAAAATATAATATGGAAAAAAATAAAAGCAAACGAAATTCAAAATTTTAAAAAACAATCATTTGAGGTAAAAGATCTAGCTTTAAACATTAATCCCGAGGATAGATCTATAAGAAATTGGGCTGAGTTTAGTGTTAAAAATATATCCCCCTACAATTTTAAAAATACAAAATTTATTGTATTTTTATATGTGGGGTCACAAATTGTAGCAATAAATGAAATAGGACAAAATTATTTTAAGTCAGAGGAAACTAGAAAACTTCAGACCAGCTGGTATTATATTCTGCCATCTTATGCAACTGCAGAAATACAAACAGAGGTTAATCTAATAGATAAAAATAATTACTTTTTAGAAAATTAAATGCGTTTTTCAATAAAAAATTTCTGGAGAATAGACATGCTGATTCTTATTTCAGTTTTTTTATTGATACTTATAGGCCTTATAAGCATATATAGTATAGGCCTAAGTAATCCAGAAACAAGAATGATCTTTTTTAACAAACAATTATTGTATGCAATAATTGGTATTATATTAATGTTTGTTTTTACATCACTAGAATATAGATTTTTAAAAACTTATTATAAAATTTTTATAATAATGTCAACTCTTCTTTTAATAATTGTTCTTGCAATGGGAAGAGTTATTAGAAATACAAACGCTTGGCTTGAATTTTTTGGTTTACAATTCCAACCAGTAGAACTTGCAAAAATCTGTCTTATTATTTTTTTAGCAACTTATTTATCAAAAAATGCTAAAGAATTTTATTTCTCATGGAAACCTATTTTTATATCTGGAACCGTAGCGCTCATTTTGATAGCTTTAGTTTTAGCTCAACCTGATATGGGCTCAGCATTAATTCTTTTTGCAATCTGGCTTATTATGATTTTATTTACAAACATTGATAAGAAAAAAATAATCATAATGGCTCTAATCTTATTAGTAGCTCTTGGTGGAGCTTGGTTTGGATTTTTTAAAGATTATCAGAAAAAAAGAATAATGACATTTCTAAATCCAGCGAGTGATCCACTTGGTTATGGCTATAATGTAACTCAATCAATGACTGCTGTTGGCTCTGGAAAATTTCTAGGAAGAGGATTTGGACTAGGAAGTCAAAGTCAATTAAACTTCTTACCAGAACAAAGAACTGATTTTATTTTTGCAGTAATTTCTGAAGAATTTGGATTTCTGGGTTCTTCTATTACAATACTTCTAATAACTTTATTTTTGTCGCGAATTGTAAAAATCATAAAAAACACTTCTGATAATTTAGCAATATATATGGCTCTTGGATTTATGGTAATGTTTTTTGTGCAATCAATTATGAATATAATGATGAATATAGGACTAGCTCCTGTAATTGGAGTACCTCTTCCTTTTGTAAGTTATGGTGGGAGTTCCCTTCTTACATCTCTTATTGCTGTGGGAATTTTAGAAAGCATTGTAATTCACAAAGCAGAATATTTATAAACTATTTCCAAATTTCAAATCTAAAAAACAAAGCTGATTCTAACAAAGAACCAGCTTTTTAAATTTGATAACGACTTTATTCTTATTAGTCAGTCGTCTTCGGAAAAAGCAATCACAGTACAAAATCCTAAAAACAACAGAACTACTGTGATCACAGTAATAATAATTCCTTTTTTCATTTTTCCACTCCTTTTATTGATTTATAAATAGCTTTTATCACACATATTTATAAATGTCAACAATTGAAAAACCTCATATAAATGTTATAATTATAACATGAAAAATTAATATATATTTTACAAAAATCCACAGAAAATATTCATGTGGGTGGTTTATGTTTATAAACTAACAATTAAAATTTATGCAAAAAATTCTTGTCTCAAAAATCAAAGATTTCCCTGATGAAGAAATAACATTACAAGGTTGGGTTTTAAATTTCAGATCTTCTGGACAAATTTACTTCATACAACTTAGGGATGGAAGTGGATTTATTCAATGTGTTATTTCAAAAAATGAAGTAAATAATGAGACGTGGAATAATTGCAACAATTTAACTCTCGAATCATCAATTGAATTATCTGGAATCGTTACGAAGCATCCAAAAAAAGAAGAATATGAAATCCAAGTAAAAGACTTAAAAATTTTACAAGTGTCCGATGATTATCCAATTGCTAAAAAAGAACACGGGCCAGAATTTCTTTTTGATAAACGTGATTTATATTTACGAAGCAAAACTCCGTGGGCAATTTTAAGAATAAGGGACTCTGTATTTAGATCAATCACAAATTATTTTTCTGAAAATGATTTCATAAGATTTGACACTCCTATACTTCAACCAACGAGTTGTGAAGACACAACAGAACTTTTTGGCATCAAATATTATGATGAAGGGAAAATGTATCTTACTCAATCGGGGCAATTATATTTAGAAGCTGGAATTATGAGTTTCGGTCGTGCCTATGATTTTGGTCCTGTTTTTCGAGCTGAAAAAAGCAAAACAAGGAATCATTTATCTGAATTCTGGATGATGGATGCCGAAATGGCATTTTGTGATGGACAAGCCAGCGAAGATATTCAAGAAGCACTTATAAAAAGAATTCTAAAAGATGCATTAGAAAATTGCAAAATAGAACTTGAAATTTTGGAACGCAATACAACTATAATGAAAGATATAATTGAAAAACCATTTTTGAGAATGAAACACTATGATGTTAAAAAATTATTAGAAAAAAAGGGAATGAAAGTTGACTACGAGGACGACTTAACAACAGAAGAAGAAACAGCAATAGGAGATATTTTCAAAGTTCCAGTTTTTGTAGAAGATTATCCATTTGATGTAAAAGCGTTTTATATGAAAAACTATATTGATGAAAGAGGATTAAAAAGAG
>JAQVMR010000044.1 GCA_028703545.1 Patescibacteria group bacterium | reverse complement strand
AAATTAAACTTAACACAAGAATCAGCTGATGATATTGATCATTTGGGAAATAGACGCGTAAGAGCAGTCGGTGAATTAATTCAAAATAGATTCAGAATAGGACTAGCAAGAATGGAAAGAATTATTAAAGATAGAATGTCTACTGCAGATATAGATTCTTTAACTCCAAACATCCTTATAAATGCAAAACCAGTAATTGGAGCAATTAGAGAGTTTTTTATGTCATCTCAATTATCACAATTCATGGATCAGATAAATCCACTTGCAGAGCTAGAACATAAGAGAAGATTATCAGCTCTTGGACCAGGTGGACTTTCAAGAGAAAGAGCTGGGTTTGAGGTTCGTGATGTACACCGCAGTCACTACGGAAGAATTTGTCCAATACAAACACCAGAAGGACCAAATATTGGACTTGTTGGACACTTATCATCTTATGCAAGAATAAATGAATATGGATTTATTGAAACTCCGTTTAGAAAAGTTCTTCACGACGTAAAAATATCAGAGCTTGATGAAGTTATTGGACAAAAGACAAGACAGGATGTAATTGATCCAAAAACACAAAAAATAATTTTAAAAAAAGATACAATTATTGACGCTAAAACAGTAAAAGAATTAGCAAAATATGATGGAGTTATAGTTCCAATTATTCCTTTTGTAACAGATCAAATTGTTTATATTGATGCTTTTGAAGAAGAGAGAGGAACAACGACTCCAGCAACAAATCCAGTAGATAGTAATGGACATTTTGTAAATGCACAGTCTGAAATGAGAATACATGGTCAGCCATCCTTTGATGATGTAATAAATATTGATTATATGGATGTTGCCCCAAATCAAATTATTTCAATCGCAACTTCGCTTATTCCATTTTTAGAACACGATGATGCTGTTCGTGCTCTTATGGGATCAAATATGCAAAGACAGGCAGTTTCTCTTATTAAACCAGAGGCTCCAATTATAGGAACAGGAGTTGAGGGTCGTGCCGCTGAAGATAGTGGACAAGTTGTAAGGGCAAAACAAGATGGAAGAGTAATACTTGTTCAATCAGATAAGATTATTATTCAAGGAAAAGATAAAACAGAACATGTTTATAATTTATCTAAATTTGTAAGATCAAATGCCTCAACCTGTATGAATCAACATCCAATTGTTGATAAAGGTGAAGAAATTAAAAAAGGAGATGTTATTGCTGATGGAGCAGCGATTGATAATGGAGAACTTGCTCTTGGAAGAAACGTACTTGTTGCATATATGCCATGGGAAGGTGGAAATTTTGAAGATGCAGTTTTGCTCTCACAGAGATTAGTTCAAGATGATATGTATACATCAATTCATATTGAAAATTATTCAATAGAGGTAAGAGAAACAAAACTTGGTTCAGAAGTTGTGACTCGTGATATTCCAAATATTGGAGAAGAAAGATTAAAAAATTTAGATGGAGATGGAATTATAAGAATCGGAGCAACTGTAAAATCTGGCGACATACTTGTAGGAAAAATTACACCAAAAGGAGAAACAGAATTGTCGGCTGAGGAAAAATTATTGCGCGCAATTTTTGGAGAAAAAGCAAAGGATGTAAAAGATTCATCTCTTTATTTAGAGCATGGCGAAAACGGAAAGGTTGTGGATATAAAATTTTTTACAAGAAAAAATGGAGATAAATTACCAGCAGGAGTAATTCAAACAATTCAAGTTTCTGTTGCACAACTTAGAAAGGTTCAAATTGGAGATAAAATGGCAGGTCGTCACGGAAATAAAGGAGTTATTTCAAGAATTATTCCTGTAGAAGATATGCCTTTTATGGAAGACGGAACTCCAATTGATATAATTTTAAATCCTCTTGGTATTATTTCTCGTATGAATTTGGGACAAGTTTTAGAAAACCACTTGGGACTTGCCGCAAAGAGATTGGGATACAAGGTTGCAACACCACCACTTAATGGAGTAACAATTGAACAAATTAGAGAAGAATTGATTAAGGCACAGATGCCAGAAAATGGAAAAGTTCAACTTTATGATGGAAAAACAGGTGAACCCTTTGATAATAAAACAACAGTAGGTATTTCTTATATGTTAAAACTTAACCATTTGGTTGAGGATAAGATCCATGCACGATCTATTGGTCCATATTCCCTTATTACACAACAGCCACTTGGTGGTAAAGCACAATTCGGTGGTCAGAGATTCGGAGAAATGGAGGTATGGGCACTTGAAGCATATGGAGCCGCACATATACTGCAAGAAATTCTTACAATTAAATCAGATGATGTAAATGGAAGAAGTAGAGCATATGAAGCAATTATTAAAGGTGAAGAGATTGAGAAGGTAAACGTTCCTGAATCATTTAATGTTTTAATGAGCGAACTTCGTGCTCTTGGAATAAATGTTGAAATGTTGGATGGAAATGATGTTGTGAAAATTTCTGACAGAGAAGAAATCCAACAAGAGATAAAAGATTTGGATACCAAAGAAGAATCAGAAGATACAAAAAAAGAAGAATCAGAAAAACAATCTGAATAATTTTATATATTTTATTTAAATTAATTTTTTATAATATTATGTCTACTCCTTCATCAACAAAAACAACTATAATGCCTGGCGATCAGGGAATAAAACTACCAAGGTTTGATTCTATAAAAATCACTCTTGCTTCTCCAGATCATATAAAACAATGGTCTCATGGTGAGGTTTTAAAACCGGAAACTATAAATTATAGGACACAAAAACCAGAGAAAGATGGATTGTTTTGTGAGAGAATTTTTGGTCCTACGAAAGATTGGGAATGTTATTGTGGAAAATATAAAAGAATAAGATATAAAGGAATCGTTTGTGATAAGTGTGGAGTTGAAGTTACAAGAAAAAGCGTAAGACGTGAAAGATTTGGTCATATTGAACTATCAGCACCAGTTTCCCATATTTGGTTTTTGCGAGGCGTTCCATCAAGAGTCGGAATAATTCTAGATTTATCTATTCAGCAATTAGAAAGAGTTGTTTATTTTGCGAATTTTATTATTACAGAAGTAAATGAAGAATTAAAAAAAGAAACCCTTTCTCAAATTAATCAAGAATTGAAACAGAAAACAAAGGCAATTACTAAAAAATATGAAACAGATATTTTAACAATTGATCAAAAATTAGGGGAAGCTAGTATTGCAAAAGATGCAAAAATAATTGAAAAATTGAACAAAGAAAAGGAAAACGCATTAGCATCTCAAGATTCAGAACTTGCAAAATTAAATGAAGCAGGAGAATTAGCAAAAAAAGAACTCAAGCAGATAAAAGTGATGCGTATCATTTCTGAAAGTAAATATAGAGAATTATCATTGAGATATGGCCATGTTTTTACAGCAGATATTGGAGCAGAAGCAATAAGAAAATTATTACAAAAAATTAACCTAGAGGAATTATTAGAAGATATAAATGAAAAAGTAAAAACAGCTCCAGCCTCAAAACAAAAGAAATTAATAAGACGCGCAAGATTAATTCAGAATTTTATAAAAAATCATATTAGACCAGAATGGATGATAGTAACAACAATTCCAGTTATTCCACCAGATTTGCGTCCTATGGTTCAACTCGATGGTGGAAGATTTGCAACTTCTGATTTAAATGATTTATACAGAAGAGTTATAAATAGAAATAATAGATTAAAGAGATTAAGGGATTTAAACGCCCCTGAAGTAATACTTAGAAATGAAAAGAGAATGCTCCAAGAAGCTGTTGATGCATTAATTGATAATAATGCAAGACATGGGAAAACTGTGACAGCTTCAACTGGACAAAAAAGAATGTTGAAGTCTCTCGCCGATATGTTAAAAGGGAAACAAGGAAGATTTAGAAGAAATTTACTCGGTAAACGTGTTGATTACTCAGGTCGTTCAGTAATTGTTGTTGGGCCAGATTTAAAATTACATGAGTGTGGTCTTCCAAAAATAATGGCACTTGAACTTTTCAAGCCATTTGTAATTGCAAAATTAATACAAAGAGAAATTGTTCATAATGTTAGAAGTGCAAAAAGATATATTGATATGGGCTATGATGAGGTTTGGGATATTTTGGAAGAAATTACAAAAGACGCATATGTGCTTTTAAATAGAGCCCCAACCCTACATAGATTAGGAATTCAAGCATTTAAACCAAAACTTATCGAAGGAAAAGCTATCAGAATTCACCCCATGGTTTGCAGTGCTTTTAATGCTGATTTTGATGGAGACCAAATGGCGGTTCATGTTCCTTTATCAAAAGAAGCCGTAAAGGAAGCTTCTGAAATAATGCTTTCTTCAAAAAATTTATTAAAACCAGCAACAGGTGATCCTATTGTTACCCCAACTCAGGATATGGTTTGGGGAGGAAACTATTTAACATGTATTCCAAACGAAGATCTAGAAGAGAATAAAATTAAATCATTTGCTGATATAGAAGAAGCGCAAACAGCTTATGATTTAGGAAGAATAGGATTGCAGGAGCTTATAAAAGTGAGAATGGAAAATGCTTTAATAAAAACATCTGTTGGTAGAATTATTTTCAATAAAATTCTTCCAGAAAAATTAAAGTTTTTTAATAATGAAACGCAGTCAGGAACATTAAAAGAACTAGTTGCAAAAACACTTGATATTTATGGAGACGAAAAGACAATTGAATTTTTAGATAGATTAAAAAAACTAACTCTAAAATTTATTACAAAATCGGGTCTTTCTTGGAGTATGTTAGATATTCCAGTTTTAGAAGATAAAAAAGCGTTAATACAAAAAGCAAATCAGGAAGTCATGAAAATTCAAGAATTATATGAAGAAGGATTTTTAACAAACAGAGAAAGATATGTAAAAGTTGTTGAAATTTGGACTAGCGTTAAAAATACAATTACAGAACAAGGAAAAGGAGCTTTTTATAAAGATAATGCAATTTATTCAATGATTAATTCAGGTGCCAGGGGTTCTTGGTCTCAAATGATTCAGATTATGGGTATGAAGGGACTTGTTATTAATCCAGCTGGTGAAATCATTGAACTCCCTGTTAAGGCAAATTTTAACGAAGGTTTAGATGTTTTGGAATTTTTTATTTCAACTCATGGTACGAGAAAAGGGTTGTCTGATACAGCTCTTCGTACTGCAAGTGCTGGATATTTAACAAGAAGACTTGTTGACGTTTGTCAGGATATTTTAGTTTTAGAAGATGATTGTAAAGACAAAGAAGGAAGAATAATTACAAAAGAAGAATCAGAAGATATGGGAAAAACACTTGGTCAAAGAGTGATTGGAAGAACAGTAATTGAAGACATAAAAAATCCAGAAACAAAAGAAGTAATTATTAAAAAAAATAATATAATAGATAAAGCAGGGGCAGTGCTTATTGATAAATTAGGAATTACAGAAATAAAGATTAGATCTCTTTTTACATGTAAAGCAATAAATGGAGTTTGTCAAAAATGTTATGGCTATGATTTAGGACAGAATAAAATTGTAAAAATTGGCACAGCTGTTGGGATAATTGCAGCTCAATCAATAGGCGAACCAGGAACTCAGCTTACAATGAGAACATTTCATACGGGGGGTATTGCTGGTGGAGATATTACCCAGGGTTTACCAAGAGTTGAAGAGATTTTTGAAGTTAGAACTCCAAAAATGCAAGCAATAATAAGTGAGGTTTCTGGAAAAGTAAAAATATCCGACATTGAAACAGATGGGAAGAAAAAATCAAAACTTATTCAGGTTCATTCACGAGAAAATATTTTGGAAACTTATGAAATTTTAGAAGGAGCAAAAATTTTAGTTGAGGATAAAAAGAATATAAAAAAGAAAACAGAGTTATATGAATTAAATGGAGAAAAAGTAAAATCACTTAATGAAGGAATTGTAAATATTAAAAAAGGCAAAATTGAAATTATTGCAGTAAAACCAATAGTCGCTGAATACATTATTCCAAATGAAATTAATATCTGGGTAAAAGATGGAGATATAGTAGGAGAAGGAGCACAACTCACAGAAGGAAGTATTAATTTGAAAAAATTATACAAGTTAAAGGGCGAAGAAGAAGTTCAGAAATACATCACAAAAGAAATTCAACATATTTATTCTTCACAGGGTCAGAAATTAAATGATAAGCACATTGAGCTTGTATGTAAACAATTATTTTCTCGTGTTTATGTTGAAGACGCAGGGGATACTGATTTTGTTCCAGGTGAAATTATTACAAAATCACAGTTTGCTGCATCAAACAAAGAAATGAAAGATGCTGGTAAAAAACAACTCAAAGGAAAAATATTATTACTCGGTATGACCAAAGCGTCTCTTACAACTGATTCATTTTTATCAGCCGCATCATTCCAAGAAACAGCAAGAGTATTAATTAGTGGTTCTCTAAAGGGACAAGTAGATCATTTAAGAGGATTAAAAGAAAATGTAATTATCGGAAGATTAATTCCAGCGGGAACTGGTTATGGACTAAAAGAAAAATAATTAAATATTTATATTATATAAAAACGTCTCTTTTATGGGGACGTTTTTGTTTATTGTGAAAAGTTATCAAAATTCTTTAAAAATGATATAATATACGTATAAAATAATTGTTAATTTCCAATTTTTTATTTTCAATTGATTTGCTATTTTGCTATTTTTGAATTTAAATAACAAATAATAAATATTAAAATTAATTGAAATTTGTAAATAATAAATAGTAAATATTATATATGCCAAGACGAAAATACAAAAGAAGACTTGCAAAAGATTCAAAACCAAATTTTCAAAGAGACGCTTTTTCAAAAATAAGTCCAGAAACAAAAAAAGCAATACTAGTTTTCTGTCTTCTTATCCTTGGGTTTATAAGTTTTTTGTCGCTTTTTCATTTATCTGGAAAAGCTGGAGAAGTAATGCTTATTGGAATGAAATATGTTTTGGGGTGGTTGTATTTTTTTGTTCCACTCATTCTTATATTTTTTGGTTATATTTTACTCAATCCAAAAAAATATATAATTCACTTTAGGCATTATTTAGGTTTATTACTATTTTTTTTATCAATAACTGGATTTTTGAATTTATTAATAAGTTCAAAAGATGTATATGAACAAATTGCAGAAGGTCGTGGTGGTGGATATTTTGGAGTTCCGTTTTATTTGGCATTTTCTAAATTAGCAGGATTTTGGGGTGCTCTTGTGATACTTTTGGGCTTATTAATTATCTCTATTTTTTTAACTTTCAATTTAAATTTATCTCATTTTAAATTTGCTGAGAAAATTAGACAACTTTTAAATCCAAGAAGAGAAAGAATTGATGAAGATAAAATTGATGAGATAAATTTATCAAGCGCAGACAGTGATCAAGAAGAAAAAAGTATTGTTGAAGACGATCTACAAAAAAGATCGGATATTTCAATGGATGGAAATACAGACGAAGTAAAAAATAAATTTAAAGAAATATTAGAAAAATTACCAAAGAAAATTTATAAAGATATAAAAATCCCACTCGATTTATTAAGTGATCAAAAAGGCGTTCCAGTAAGTCGAGATATAGATTCAAGCAAAGAAAGAATAAAAAGAACTTTTGGAAATTTTAATATAAATGTTGAAATGGGCGAGGTAAATGTTGGTCCAGCAGTAACCCAGTTTACATTAAAACCAGACGAAAACGTGAGATTATCAAAAATTTTAGCATTACAAGATAATTTGGCGTTGTCACTTGCTGCCCATCCAATTAGAATTGAAGCACCAATACCAGGAAAATCACTCGTTGGAATTGAGGTTCCCAATAAAGTTATTTCGACCGTAAGAATAAAAGAAATTTTATCTGATTCAGTATTTAAGAAAAATGATGGACATTTAGTCTTTGCACTTGGGAAAGATGTGTCTGGTACAAATCATGTTGTTGATTTAGTAAAAATGCCACACCTTCTTATTGCTGGTGCTACTTGAAGTGGAAAATCTGTTTGTATAAATACTCTTATAATTAGTATGTTGTACAGACTAAATCCAAATGAATTAAAATTTATAATGATTGATCCAAAAAGAGTAGAGCTCCCTCCTTACAATGGAATTC
>JAQVMR010000043.1 GCA_028703545.1 Patescibacteria group bacterium | reverse complement strand
TCTTAATTATTTAACCCCACAAGAAGTCCTTGATTTAGAAAGAAACAAACAAAAAAGAAACAAAAATATGTTTCTAGGTAAATAATGTTTAAAATGTAAGTGTTCTGTTTGAGCCCGTACCGTAGGATAATGCAAAGTTGTTATACTTTAACATTCTTTAAAGAAATAGTCAAATATACTAAAAAAATAATAATTAGATTAAAAACTTTTTTAGTTCTTTTATATTTTTTATACAATTTAAATTTACTCCTTTTACCTCAACTTGTTTTTCAAAACTTGGAATAATTATATTTTTAAATCCTAAACTAACTGCTTCTTTTATTCGCTCTTTTGTTTTTGGAATTTGTCTTATTTCTCCGCCCAGTCCAACCTCACCAAAAAACACTGACTTTTCTTGAATTTTTTTATTTTCATATGATGAATAAATTGCCATTGCGACCGCTAAATCAAGGGCACGATCAGAAACTTTAAATCCTCCGGTTAAATTAATATAGACATCATACAAATTTAATTTTAAATCTAATTTTGATTGCAACACCGCAATTAAAAGTTCCAATCTTTTTTGATCATAACCACTTGCAGTTCTCTTTGGATAACCAAAATTAGTTTTAGAGACAAGTGCTTGTAATTCCAACATCAAAACCTGATTTCCTTCTATAATGGAAGTAATTGCTATACCCGAACTTTCTGGATTAATTGATGATAAATAAATTTTTGATGGATTTATAACTTCTTTAAATCCTGACTTTGTCATCTCGAGTATTGCTGACTCATCAGTTGCACCAAATCTATTTTTAATACATTTCAAAATTCTAAATCTGTGCAATCTGTCGCCTTCAAGATTTAAAACACAGTCAACTAAATGCTCCATTGTCTTTGGTCCTGCCAAATCACCAGATTTATTTACGTGACTAATGATTAAAGTTGCGATATTAAATTTTCTTGAAATTTCCATTATTTTGACTGTACAGGCCCTTACTTGTGCTACTCCACCTGGATCGCCTTCAACTTCGCTAGTATAAAGTGTCTGAATTGAATCAATAATCAAAAAATCTGGTTTTATTTTCATAACACCAGCTAAAATTGTTTCAATATTATTTTCTGCTAAAAATTTTACTAATTTGCTATCTATTTCCAATCTATCAAAACGAGATTTTACTGAATTCGCATTTTCTTCTCCTGAAATATATAGAGTATTTAGGTTCTTATTAATAATCTGAGAAATGATAGTTGACTTTCCGATTCCAGGTTCACCACCAAGTAAAACCAATGATGAGGAGACAAGCCCTCCACCTACAATCTTATCAAAATAAATTAATCCTGTTTTTATTTTTTTGACTTGTTCGTTTTTTATTTTTGACAAATCTATAAAATCAACTTTTACATCTTTTAAATTTTCAGTTTTATTTTTTCTTTCATCTTCTATAAATGTTTCTTTCTCAAGTGTTCCCCAAGCACCGCAATCAAGACACCTTCCAGACCATTTTGGAAATTGCGTTCCACATTTTGAACATGAATATATTGTTTTCATAAACTATTCTATTTTATATATTATATAATTTTATCTATTTCACAATTATTACACCCTTTTAAAATAATAATTATGATAATAAAATATCACTAAATTAATTATCGTAGAACCCGTTATCTAGATGAGGTCTTTGTATATCTTGGAGTTTTTGCAAAAAATTTTAAATATCTATCAATGTCTTATTGGGGACAACTATACTAAAAAATTATTATTGATGTTGGTTTTTGATATATCAAAAAACCTAATTAAAAAATATACTATTACTCATAGATCCCTCGCTACAATTTTCATCATATCCAGGAAGAATCATCATGAATCTACTGAGGAGTTAAATCATTAACCTCCAAAACCTTTATCTTAACCAATTCTGGATTTACTGTGTATAAAATTAAATGTGAACAAGCCAATAAAATCAATCCAATTATAACATTTCTAATTCTTTCTTTTGCTTGTCCTATTTTATTCTGATTACCACCAGCTGTCACCCACTGAAATCCAGCAAGTATTAATATTATCACAGCTACTATTCCTGATAAGCCAAGGAGATAAGAATACAGCTTATTTCCAAATGTACCCATAAGACCACCGTTTACTGGTTGAGGTTTCGTAAATCCAGGAATACCAACTTCAGGAGTAAATGTTAAACCCTTGGGTTTAAAATCCTCACAACAGATATTGTTTGAGTCTGGACATTGAATTCCCCATATTTGACGTTGATCAGTCTTACAACTACCAACCTGACACGTCCCTCCTTTATACTTACATGCCTCAACAAAACAAGACCCCCCACTTAGACACAATAATGCCTTATTTTCAATTTCATATTCTTCTTTTTGAGACTTACATTTCCCTCCCCATTTATAACAATCTTTTTTATCTAATTCTTCTTCGAGTAGTTTATTGTTGTATTGATTGTTTTGTATTTCCGTCGAGTTATAGTCATCAGTAAAAATAAAGCCTTGGATGCCTTCAGAATCCGTCGTATAACCCGCATTATGATCTGGAAAAGATTCTGGTCTAAGGTTTAAAGCATAAACAAAATTCAGATTAAATAAAAAAAGGAATATGAGTATTGTATTGAAAATAAATAGTTGTTTGTAATAAAAATGTTTCATATATAATTTTTTAAATTTTCAGTTTTATTTTTTCTTTCATCTTCTATAAATGTTTCTTTCTCAAGTGTTCCCCAAGCACCGCAATCAAGACACTTTCCAGCCCATTTTGAAAATTGTGTTCCACATTTTGAACATGAGTATATTGTTTTCATAATGTTACCTAAAAAATTAAATCAATACGCTGACTAGCCATATTATCAAATCCTCTTTTTTTACATTCTTCATATAAAATCATTTTTTTTCCACCCGTACATACCGCCCAGTCAGATGTTGGTGCGCCTGCCATTCGTTTAAAACACAATAATCTATTATCACCCTCTGGACAATAAGATTTTTTCCATGCTCTTGAAAAGGCATTAAGATTGCCGTCTATGGTTTTTAGACTTTCAAATAAAACACATTCACCCGCATAAATGAAACCTTTTTTATCAGAACATAATGTAGATTCATTTGTAAAGGTTATCTGAGTTAAACCAATACCAAAACTATAGCCGTCGTCTAAATACTCAGTGAAATTACTACTGTCAAATGGGGGATGTATCTTCTTATTATTAACTTTATCTCTACATTTTTCACATGCACTTTTCTGAGGACAACATTGTTTATATTCATTACAAATAAACGCTCTACGAGCATATATGTCACAATTAGCAACATCTGCATCATTACCAAATGCTCCAATTTGACCTCCAGATTCTTGATGTATTACAGCATACAAAGCACATGGATCCATACTGGTCTGTTTTTTAATACCAGCAATAACAGCCGAACTAAGTGCCGTAGTTTTCTGTGCTTTTGGAGACCAACCAAGACTACATCCTGAAATTTCCGTTTTATTAATGTCAACTAACGGTACAGGTTTTATATTTTTTATATCAATTGGCTTTATATTTATCAACTCTGGATTTATTGTATATAAAATTAAATATGAACATGAAAGAAGTATCATACCTATAAAAGCGTTTTTTATTCTTTCCTTTGCTTGTCCTATTTTATTCTGATTACCACCCGCAGAAACCCACTCAAAAGCACCTAGAATTAATATTATTACAACAACTATTCCGGATAGACCAATTAGATATTTATATAAAGCAACAAGAAAGTCTCCTAATAAAAATCCGCCAACTTCTTTTTTCCCTAAAAATCCTGGGATACCAACTTCGGGAGTAAATGTTAGTGGAGTGGACTTTGCAGGTGTCTCATCTAGGGTTGGTGCCTTTAGACAACAACAAAAAGCACCATCCCACTCTTTCTTTAAACCAAGTTTATCACAAACAGAATTATCAACGAAAGATCCATTTCCACACTCATATGAATAATTTGTCTTTGTGTATTTACAATTATTAGATGCGTCAACATTTATTGTATCTTGACTTGGTGGTTTAATTTCTCTCTTATAACAACAACAATCTGTTAGAGGAAAATCTCCTGGAATATTTTGTTCTTCACAAATCTGAAGTGGCACCTCAACCCAATTCTTTTCACTATCACTATGTCCAGGCAATGTAAAACAATAATTTGCCGCACTACCAGTCATTCTCACACAATCATAATATTCATAATCAACAGCAAAAACAGAATTCCAATTTGATAACAAGAATAAAAAGGTAAAAAAAAATATTTTTATGATTTTAAAATCTTTCATGTTATTCAATCATTGAATTAATTATGTTTTCTAAATTTTCTTGAGTTATTTCACCTTCGAACCTCTGCTGATTTATAAAAATAGCTGGGGTTTTTTCTATTTTTAAAACATATGCTTCTGTTAAATTAGTGTTAATATCATTCATATACTTTTTAGAAGCATAACAATTTAAAAATTTAGTTGAATCTAATTTTAATTTTTCAGCAATATTTTTATACAAATTAAGAGAAAATTTTTCATCCGCATTTAACAACTCGCTATTATATTCCCAATATTTATTTTGCTCTAAGGCACACCTTGCCGCAAGAGCAGCACTATTTGAAAAAATATTAGTTGTAAGTGGTAAATCTTTCCAAACCAGATTAATATTGTCGGGGTATTTTTTTAAAATCTGATCTATTAGATCCAGAACATCTTTTGTTTCTTTTGTTTCATAATCTGTAAATAAAAAAATGCTAATCTGTGCGCTCCTAGAACCTTTTATAGGATCATTTAGAAAAGAAGATATTTCATATTTTTCTTTGCTCGTATTTTCTATTATTTGTACTTCATTTTTAATTTTTATAATTTTATAAAAATTAAATAGATTATAAAACAAAAAACCTACCCCTATTAAAATTAAAATAATTACCACTATAGGAAGAATTTTATCATGCTTTGTCATTGTTTTATTGAAACCCTAAATATATTTAAGGTTTATTTTAAATTAATACTATATAAATAACCACTATTTTTATCTATATAAAAAATTTGAGAATCATCCTGACTGGTATATATTTTATCAATTGAAACCCTATTATTATCTACAAGTGGTTGAGCAATAAGCTCTTGATTTCCATTTGCAATATTTATTTTATAAATTGAATAAATGGCGTCCTCTGCAACAGAAGAATTTATTCCAGATCCCATAGGTAAATAATCTGGCACAGCACAATATACAACATTTGAATCTGTATTACTGAAAGAGCATTTATCAACCCATGTATTTACACCAAGCGAAGCCTTTCCATATCCCAAACCATCTCCTTGACCATTAGCAACCCACAAAACTGGATTATAATCTTTTCTTGGCTCTGTCACGTTATATAATAATTTATCCCCCTTAGTATTCCACATAGCCTCAAAATTAAAACCATCAACGAGTAATGCTCTTAAATTTTTATCATTTTCGTTAAAAAAATATATATCTTGTCTTTCTATATCCACTTGTTTTCTAAATGTTGCCATAACCTCCCCATTTGGACTCCATATGCTTTGAATATTTTTTGCTTGATCTAGTATTGGTCTAATAAATTTAAAGTTTGTCGCGTCTGGATTAGAAGTTACTAAATAATTTTGATCCTCATAATAATCTATCCATTTATATGATAATTTATCACCTTGTTGAGAAAAAGCAAAATCTTGTGTTTGTTCTGGAAATCTTGCTATAAACTCGTCTTTATTGAAATCATATAACACCTTTCTTTTGTCTGGATATTCTAAAATTGCTTCATTTTTAGTAGGCGAAAAAGTAGCAGCCGTAAGAGAATAAAATTTTCTATCTGATAATTTAGAAATTTTTCCATCTTCTGTAACTTTGTAAAAAGATTGATTTATAGTATCATAATAAACTATCCCCCTGTTTAAATTGCTATAATCATTTATACTAGAGATGTCTCTATTTACAAGTTGTTTGGAATTGATAATAACTCCTTCTTGTGTAATTGTTTGATTTTCTATTTTTTCAGAAACAAATTCTTCATCCACTATACCGCTACCTGGTTCTACTACTTTTGCCCCACCCTCAGCTGCCGTAGGAAATTCTCCTCCTGAAATTTGTTGCTCTTGTACTATTATTTCATCTGGAATTTGTTTTTTTGCAAAAAATACAAAATAAATCAAAAAGGCAAGACCAATGCTTATAACAATGAATAAAATTATTAAAACTATTTTTTTTGTAACTGCTGACATTTTTAAAATTTTAATTTTGTAAAAATATTTAAATAAAAATATATACTAATTCATGTTTTTTATTTTTAAAATTCAATCTAGCTCTATTAATTTACCTCTTACAAAACATATCTTTTAAAATCTATCAATAAATCACACAAACATACCTTAAAATTTCAAGATTCTTCGTAAAAAAGACCAACTAAGTCTCCCAAGAATCCTTTAAAGAGATCCCATAATAATTTATAATAAGCTTTTATAGAATCCACTGGGTTTATTAATATATGTGCCAATAAGGATAATATTGTAAATATAAGTGCTAAAAGGAATAATATAATAGCACTCAAAACAACAAACGATATCATTGCACCAAAATCCATTTTATCTTTTCCTTCAGTTATTTCTTTTATTGAAACCGCTGGATTTGTAATTGAAACAAAATGGCAAAAAAATATTGATCCAAAAATATACTTAGCTATGAAATGAAAGATTAAATAAAACCATGTTAATCCGAAGCTCGGAATCAAATATTGCCAACAAACTTTATAGGTAGCAAATGTTCCAAGTCTTACAGCCTTTTTTGCCACCATAGCTTTATTCGCTATGCTAGTTTTAGCCTTTTCCACAGATTGACCAATTTTACTTTCTTTCATTTTCTGACGTATCTTTTCCGCCAATCTCCTCCTTTTATTTTCTTCTCCTATCGGAGACAAATTTTTTAATTGCCCATCCTTATCTAAATTTGCTTGTTTACTTTCATCATTTGATTCTTCTTGTGTATTTTGTAATTTTCTATTTAATTCCCCGGTATTGCTCAACGATAAATTTTCATTATTATTTCTTCCAGACTTATTGTTGAATTTTTTTTTATTCCAATCACCTACATAAGATGAATTGTTTTCTGCCTGTTCTTTTCCGGATTGATTGGGGATAAATGGCAAAGAAATATTTTTTCCACCCTCTACGTATCTTAAAGATCTCTGAAATCTGTTTTGATCCCACTGTTTTGTTACATCGTCTCTAGATCTCTCATCATCGGATGATTCTTGTAGTGTTTTTCCTCCGTGTTCTTCTTCATCGTATAAGTTTCTCCAAACCGCAGAATCGGTTCTTTCTTTATCTGTCAACATTGTTTCTTCTAAAAATTCAGAAGTTGAACCAAGAGCTGCCTTTGTATAATTTTTTACTTTTTTAAATGGGTTTGAGCTAGCTCTTTGTGCCATAGTATTATTGCCATGTTACAGAATCAACTAACCATTTATTATCCTGAAAAATAAGTGATAGCTCTGCTTTTTTATAAAAAGTATCTTCTTTACTATTTTTTGACTCTGTTTGTTGCAATTGTAAAGATAAGACAGCTGAATTATTGCTTAATTCTAAAACCCTTAAATTTATAAGTTTTGTTGTTATTCCATAATAAGTACTTTTATCAATAAAATTTGGATTCTTTGATATAAAATTATTCGCTTGATTATACATTCTATCTGTTATCATGGGAGATATTAATTCATAAAAATTTTCTGTCTGATTGGACCAGGAACCATAGCGCTCTATAAAATTTCTCGATAATTCTGCAATTTGAGAGGTGTCTTCTATTTTTGCCTCTGATTCAAATTTTATTGAATTAAATTCCTCCTTTGTTGTTTCTGTGGGCTGACTCTGATTTGTTTCTTGTATTTTCTGAACCTCTGTTTGTTTTTTGTTGAAAAAAAATAAAAATCCAAAAATTATCAAAACAATTAATATAAAAATAATTAAAATAATAATTTGTTTTTTATTTACTTGCATATGTTTTTATTAAAAATTAATTTTTATTTTTATTTAATTCTTCA
>JAQVMR010000042.1 GCA_028703545.1 Patescibacteria group bacterium | reverse complement strand
GCTTTGATTCCGATGGTTTGGGCGTCAACAGCGACTCGGATGCCTACTCGCCTTCCAACCTCGGTGCGATGCTCTCTAGGAAATTTTCTGTTGTTAAGCCGAAGCGTTAGCTGAGGCTTGAATTCTTGATTGACTATTTTGCGAAGCAAAAGAGTCAAATTGACATATTGAAGTTTTGACAATAATTTACTTTTAACTTTTGCAGTGTAGATAAGATCACGGTTTTATCTCGCGAAAGAATACAAAAAACAACAGAAATTTCTTGTTTGTTTTTAGAGAAATAAATATTTCTAAATAAAATTCAAAAGAGGAGACTTTTAAAAAAGTTTTTAATCTTTAGTGAAAAATGATAAAAACAAACAAATTTTACAGACGGCAATCGCGTCAACGAGGGTAACTTTGATTCCAATGGTTTAAACGTCAACAGAAACTCGGATGACAACTCGAATTCCAACCTCGGTGCGTTGCTCTCTAGGAACTTTCTATTTTTTTTAACTCCAATTAAATGGAGTATTTTTTTATGAAATTTAAGTATTTTTTGTATTTTTTATCCAACCACCAAGCATTTTTCCTATTTGATTAATCAATAGTTCAATATTTAAGTAGTTCTTATTGTCAATTATTTTTATTTCTCTTGATATGATTAATAAAATTCTTATGGTGTTAAGATGTTTACTCGCTTTTTCAAGCTCTCCCTGTCTTTGAACTTTTTGTATGTGAGAACATGAAGATATATGTTCTATAAATTTTAGTAATTCGTTCTCTATTTTTTGCCAAATTGTATATCTATCTTGTTTTGGTATTTTGAGATTTAAAGAGTGCAATTGTTTGTAAAGTTTTAGTGAGATTTCTAATATTGATATATTTTCCATAAATTATGAAAACAGTTAATAATATATTTTTTAAGATTATATCACGAGAAAATTTAATGTTTGCATGGGATCAATTTAAAAATGGTAAGCAAAAGAAAAAAGATGTATTGGAATTTAAATGGGATTTAGGAGAGAATATCTTTTGTCTACATAATCAATTAAAGCATAAAAGTTATAATCATGGAAGTTATTCATCATTTTTTATTAATGATCCGAAAAGACGCCATATTCATAAAGCATGTGTAAGGGATAGGGTATTGCATCATGCTATTTTTTGTATTTTAAATCCAATTTTCGATAAAAAGTTTATTTATACATCTTTTTCTTGTAGGGTGGGTAAAGGAACGCATAAAGGTGTCAAATATTTATATTTTTTTATAAGGGAAAAGACGAAAAATTTTACACAGAATAGTTATGTTTTAAAGTGTGATATAAAGAAGTTCTTCGCGTCGGTAGATCATAATATTTTGAAGTGTATTTTGTTTAAAACAATAAAAGATGAAAATGTCCAATGGCTTCTTGAAAATGTGATAGATAGTTTTTACTCAGATAGTATAAATATTGAAAATAAAATCGGCTTACCAATAGGAAATTTAACCTCACAGTTGTTTGCCAATGTTTATATGAACGAGTTAGATCAATATATAAAGAATGTGTTGAGAATTAAATATTATTTAAGATATACAGACGATTTTATTATTGTTGATGATTATGAAAAATGTTTATATTTTTTAGATAAAATAAGGGTATTTTTGAAAGATGAGTTAAGATTAGAATTGCATCCAACAAAGATCGTTCTTAAAAAATATTTTCAAGGAATGGATTTTTTAGGATACAGAGTTTTTCCATATTATATATTATTAAAAACAAAAACAAAGAAAAGAGTATTTAAAAAAATAAAATATAAATACGGATGTTTTAAGAATTCAAGAATGACTGCAGAATCCTTTAATCAATCACTCCAATCTTATTTTGGAATTTTATCACATTGCAATGGATATAAATTAAAAAAGAAAATCTTAGAAATTTTAGATAAATGAGTTCTTGAATTTATTTATTAAGAAATTAAGATCTGTAATTATTGATTATGAAAAGGGTCAGTTTATAATACATCACACAATAATAAGATTGTCGAATTTAAGACACTATAATGTTACATTAATAATATAAAAAAACGTAACATTTTGTAACATTCTAATCGATGTTCTAAAATTTTGTTCATGTCTCGTTTGTCTCATTTTGTGTTTAGGACCCTTATCGACATGCGTCATTTTTCATTCAAATTCATCTTCATGAAACCCCTTGAACACTTCTAGTGTGGGGCACTGAATCGGTGTAGGGAGCCATTGAAAAAGCATTGATATAATCAATGTTTTTTTGATACCGTAAGTTGTAATTAGAACCTGACGAATTTTATTTGACCATTCTTATAAGCAATGATATCATATCAATATAAATTGATTATATAATAATATGAAACAAAAATGTTGTTCAAATAAAAAGTTATCTACTGAACTTATAGATTTAGCAAAGTTTCTTCGCATAATAGGAGAAGAAAATCGTTTGAAAATTCTTTGTTTACTAAAAAATGGAGAGCGTTGTGTTTGCGAAATATTAGAAAATCTTGATTTAGCTCAGAATCTTATTTCCAGTCATTTACGTGTTTTATTAGACTTTGGACTTATTGAAGTAAGACAAGAATGGAAAAGAAATTATTATTGTATAAATCAAAAAACATTTAAAAAATATAATTTATTATTAAATAATTTTTTAAAAAACTATGAAAAATAATATTACTTCAATTCAGGTATTTGGTTCTGGTTGTCCAACCTGTAAGAAACTTTATGAATTAACTGAAAAAGCAGTAAAAGAACTTAATTTAGAAATAACAGTTGAATATATTACTGACATAGAAAAGATGATAGAGCTTGGAGTAATGTCATCACCAGTTTTAGTGATAAATAATAAAGTGGTTTTAACTGGTAATTTACCAAGCGTAGAAGAAATTAAAGAATTATTAAATAAATAAAATTATGGATATTTTTAAACCAATTGAGTTATTTGCCAATATAGTTACATATGATTTATTTGGTATTACAAATAAATACTGGCAAGACGCAATTAACTTCTTTATTTATGATATTATTAAAATTGGACTACTACTTATATTTATCAACTATATTATGTCTATAGTTAGATATTATTTTCCAGTAGAAAAGGTTCGCAATATTTTAAGTAGTAGAAAGTGGTATGGATTTGATTATATATTGGCCGCTATGCTCGGGGTAGTTACTCCATTTTGTTCTTGTTCCTCAATACCCTTATTCGTGGGTTTTTTAAGTGCCGGTATTCCATTGGGAGTAACTTTTGCTTTTCTAATTGCATCTCCACTTGTTAATGAAGCGTCTTTATTTATATTCCCTTCAATATTTGGATTAAAAGTAACTATTATTTATAATCTATTGGGAATTATAATAAGTGCAATAGCGGGTATGATTATTCAAAAACTTAAAATGGACAAAAATGTTAATCCTGCTTTTTTAAAGTTTAAAACACAGAAACAAGCAATTGAAGAAAATGATGGACAAAAAGTTCCTTTATCTAAAAGACTTAAAATATGGTGGAAAGATAGTATAGATATTTCAAAAAGCATTTTTCCTTATGTTTTGTTGGGTGTGGGATTAGGAGCTTTAATACACGGATTTGTTCCAGAAAGTTTTGTAGAAACATATTTAAATAGTGATAAATGGTTTGTAGTTCCGCTTGCAACCATACTTGGTGCGCCACTTTATGCTAATTCTGTAAGTGTAATTCCAGTAGTTGAAGCTTTAACTGGTAAGGGTGTTGCACTGGGAACAGCTTTAGCATTTATGACTGCAACAGTAACTCTATCTATACCAGGATTATTGATATTAAAAAAAGCTATGAATTGGAAATTATTATCAGCTTTTATAATAGTAACAACGATTGGTATTATGATTATGGGATACTTTTTTAACATCTTTAAGTTTTAATTAAATTAAATAAATATGAAAAACAAAATAATTATTCCCACAATTTTATTCATTTGTGTTTTGTTTGTTTCATTTTTTATCTTTGTTAAAGAAAAAAACAAACAAACAAGTGAAAATAATAATTTAACTATTTCAGAAAATGAAAATGTAAAAACTCCTGAAGAAATTATTCAAGAAAACAATAATTCAGAAGGAAATATAATAGAACAAAATTCAAAACCAATAAATAATATTATTCTTTTTTATGGTGATGGTTGCCCCCACTGTAAAATAGTAGATCAATATATAGGAGAAAATAAAATAAGAAATAAACTAACATTTGCGGAAAAGGAAATTTATTCAAGCAAAGAAAATACTAATTTGTTAATTGAAAAAGCAACTATTTGTAAAATACCAAACAATATGATAGGCGTTCCCTTTCTATGGGATGGGGTGAAATGTTATATGGGAGACGAAGATATTATAAATTTTTTCAAATTAAAAACTAATGAATAAAATTATATGATACATGATAATAGAAAAATAATTATTTTTATTTTATCAATTTTTGGAATAAATTTATTTTTAGTCAAACAGGCTCTAGCCGTTTGTCCAATTTGTACAATTGCAGTTGCCTCTGGTGTAGGACTTTCTCGTTATTTAGGAATTGATGATGCAATTAGTGGATTATGGATTGGTGGACTTATTGTTTCCATGATTACGTGGACAGAAAGTTGGCTTGAAAAGAAAAATATCCTTTTTAAGGGTAGGATATATGTTAATATTTTAGTATATTACGCTTTAGTAATTATTCCACTTTATTATTCTAAAATTATTGGTAATCCACTAAATACTTTTTGTGCTTGTGGGCTAGATAAATTACTCTTTGGAATGATTGCTGGAAGTTTAGCTTTTTGGTTTGGTGCAAGCTGGTATTTTTATTTAAAACAAAAAAATAATGGTCATGCATATTTTCCATTTCAGAAAGTTGTTATGCCTATTTCACCGTTAATAATTTTAAGTATAATATATTATTTTTTAACCAAATAATTTTATGGAAAACAAAATTAAAAACTTAAATGAGTTTATTGAGCGTGTTGATCAGATGAAAAAACAAGAAAAAATGGATTTGTCATCTGATCAAGATTTGTCAATCGCAATAATGAATTTGATAAGTATAGAAGAACATTTTTTCTTTACAGGAGCTAAACTTCAGAAAACAGAATATTATGACATGATAAAAGATGTTAGAGAAATGCGAAAAGAATTATTGAAGAAAATTATCAAAGAATATGAAGGAGAAGTTTGGTGTATTTCAAAACATTTACTTGCTGCGTCAATGCGACTCATGGAAGTTGGAACAAAACAACTTGGAATGGATAAGAAAAAAGAAGCGTATGATTTATTTGAAAAAGCATATAATTTATATTCTCTTTTTTGGGGACTTAATATGAAATTATTAAATGTTGGTGATATAAAAAAAATAGATGACGGAGCTTTGAATAAGAAAGATACGGAGAAAAAAGGTTTTATGGGAAAACTTGGTGCGCTTGTAAAAAAAGCAATTGATTGTTGTATTGAATAAATTATTTAAAAAAATAAATAAACATAAAAAATGAACAAAAAAATATTTATAATCTCAATTTTAGTTATTAGTATAATTATTTTGTCAGGATGTACTTCAAATACTGCACAGACAAATGACACAAAAACTAATATAAATAAAAATAAACCAGCTGAAAAAATTCAAGTATTTTATTTTCATGCAACACAACGTTGCTTTTCATGCATTACTCTTGAAAAGTTTTCAAAGGAAACAGTTGAAGAATACTTTCAACCAGAGCTTGAGAGTGGAAAAATAGAATTTAGAGAAATAAATATTGATTTACCAGAAAACAAAGAATTGGCAAATAAATTTCAGGCAAGTGGTTCAGCGTTATTTATTAACACAATTATTGACGGTAAAGATAATATTCAAGAAGAAGTAACGGTTTGGAGATTAATTGGAAATGAAAATCAATTTAAAATTTATTTAAAGGGCAAATTAAATAACTTACTTGGTAAATAATATGGATTTTATAAACATTCTAATAGATAATTATAACATACCAATTCTTTCAGCCTTTTTGTTGGGAATACTTACATCTATCAGTCCTTGTCCGCTTGCTACGAATATTACTGCCATTGCGTTTATTTCAAAGGATATAAGAACACCAAAACATACAATTCTCTCCGGATTGTTTTATACTATTGGTAGAGGAATAAGCTATACACTACTTGCCACTTTAATATATTTTGGATTTTCGTCTTTTCAGATTTCTAAAATTTTTCAAGGCTGGGGTGATAAAGTTTTAGGCATAATTTTAATTTTACTTGGACTTATAATGTTTGGAATTATAAAAATAAATATAAAAAATAATAATCAAACAATTGAGAAGACAAAATTATATTTATCTAATAAAGGATATCTGGGCTCAATGGCTTTAGGAGTGCTATTTGCCTTGGCATTTTGTCCTTATAGTGGAGTATTGTTTTTTGGAATACTAATTCCCCTAATACTTAATTCGTCTTTTGGATTATTTTTAGCTCCATTATTTGCTATTGGAACAGGCCTACCAGTAATTATTTTTTCTCTTTTAATTGCTTTTAGCTTGCAAGTCGTCGGCAGAGCATTTAAAATTGTTCAAAAAATAGAAAAATGGCTTAGATATGGAGTTGCTTCTATTTTTATTTTAACAGGAATTTACTACACACAATTTTTAATAAAATATTTAATAAATTTATAATATAAATATGAATAAATGTAATTGTTCTTGTGGATGTGGAGATAATGAGAAAAAAACTTTAAACATAATTTGGCAGAGACTTATCTCTGAAGGAAGTACTTGTCCAAGATGTGGTTCTACAGAAGACGAATTAGACAAAGCTATTTCACAACTTAAAGAAAAGCTCAATCTATTAGGAATTGAGATAGTTTATGAAAAAAAAGAAATAACACTTGAAGAATTTAAAAAAGACCCACTTAAATCAAATCACATTTCATTAAATGGGCAATTGCTTGATGACGTATTAAATGCCAAGACAGGAGAAAGTCAGTGTTGTGATGTATGTGGAGATGAAAAATGTAGAACTGTTGAAATAGAGAATAAATCGTATGAGACTATACCAGCCGAGATGATTATAAAAGCGTCTTTAAAAATTTTAAATGTATATAGTGAGTAGAGTGGTGGGGTAAACTATAAATCATTATAAATTTTCAAATATTTAGAGGATTTTTTTGATACCCCAATTTAGGGTTAGAACTAAATATTTTTTATTAAAAAAACTATCAGCTTTACGCTGATAGTAATAGTAATTGTTGTCCAGATTTAATTAGAGCAAGGAAACGTCCAATTTACTTTATGTTCTGCAAGATATTCGACGGCTTTCCTATATTCTTCAAGTTCCTTGTCTTCTAATTGATGTCCCACAAAGCTTAATGTGCCAAATTTCGGATGACTTATTTTTATATTTTTTGCATCCAATATTTTGCCATCAACTTCTAATGTCCAACTCTCATTATCAGTCATTCATCCTCCTTTACTTTGTATGGTTATCCAAATAATACATTTTTAAATAGTCATTGTCAATCTATCAAAATGATTGAATTAATTGCAGATTTTTTATTTTCAGAATATATAGTGAGTAGGGTAGTGGGGTAAATCATAAATCACTATACATTCTTAAATCAGGAATATAAATATATTCAGTTTGTCTTTGAATAATAGTTCTGATATTCCGAACTACACGGAGCCAACCTGTATGAACAGAGGTTAAAGCCTCTGTTTTTGCTTTATTTTATCCTTTAATTCAGACAATTTATTTTTTAGCTTTTTTTAATGTGTCTTGGTTAACGTCTTCATTCTTATAAAGTTTTTTAAGTTCTTGTTTAATAAAGTCAATTATATCTTTGTTCAATTTAATATTTTCAAATATTTCGACTAATTGAGATTCAAGTTCTTCTTCTCTGATATATGATTGGGAGCAGGGATTTTTGATTTAGTACATCTGTAATAGGTTTATTATATGAAAAATATATATACATCATTAAGATATAATCATATAGGGTTCATATTGAGAAAGTGTTAATTTTGTTTTTTGTTTATTTATGACCCCTTCTCAACAGAGGGGTTTATTACGTCTTCTATCCAATAGCTTGGCAACACTTAGTAATCATTTGACTAGGTGTTTTTAAGTTAATGCCAAGATGTAATCTTTCTTCATTATAATATTTTAAGTATCTTGGTAAATATCTATTAATAAT
>JAQVMR010000041.1 GCA_028703545.1 Patescibacteria group bacterium | reverse complement strand
TAGATCTCCATTTCCAATAATTATAGCAAAATAACTCTGGTTTAATTCCCTGAGTGCTTTTAATAATACTTCTAGTCCCTTAAAATAGTGTGGTTTGTCTAGACCACCAACAAAAAGCAATGTTTTTTTATTTTCTAGATTATATTTTTTTACAATTTCTGAATCTTTTTCGTGTATTTGAAATTCATCTAAATTTATTCCAAAAGGAAATTCAATTATTTTTGATTCAAATTTTTTAAAAAGTTTTGGTGAATAATTTTTAAAATAATCAAATGTGCTTACTAATATTTTATCAGAATTTTTAAATATTACAGGGCTTATAATTTTATCATAAAGAGCAAAAATTATTTTTTTAATTCCCCTTGATTCAGGAATCATGTGCCAAAAGAGAACAATTTTTTTATGTTGAATTTTTGCTAGAAGAGTTGAAAAACAAGCTGTCCCATAAAATGGAAAATGTAAGTGAATTATATCCGAATCTTTTATGTACTTATAGGTGTTGATGTATCCAGAATTTCCAAATTCAAATAATGTTTTAATTCTTTTAATTTTTAAATTATCTACTATCTCGTCGTTTTTTGCTTCGAGGTTTTTATATTTTGGGGTTAAAATAATAATTTCATGATTAAAAAATTGTCCCATTTTTGCCTGAGATAGACAAGCATTTCCGATTCCACTTTTATAAGGTGGGAAAGCACAGCTTATGTGACAAATTTTTAATCCCATTTGTAAATTATTTCTTTTTAAATGTTTTTACTACTTCATCAAAATTAACATAATCCTTGTTTTCCCATAAATAATTATATTTATCATCTTTTAATAAATACGCTATACCTTTTCCATTGTTTTTATATGTAGCTCCGTTTAAATTATTTATTGTTGTGCCCTCTTCTAAATATGAAATATAACTTTGGTTAAGGAATTTTTCAGTTTCTTTTGGTAAAAAAGTAAGAGACATTAATTCTTTATTTTTTTCTTTAATTATGTATTTATCTTCTAATCCCTTCATTTTTCCAGTGCTTGTTTTTTCCACTACTTGATCTTTTGAAATCATAAATTCATAATCTGTATTTTCAAAGGAAAAATTATAATTTGTATCTATTTTTACTATATTTTCTGTAATTTTCTGTTTTTTTACTCCCGGATTAGTGTTAATTTTTATGTATAAATTCAATCCAAATTTTGTAATAAAAGCCAAGGCTATTATCGCAAATAAAATTATTAATGTTTTGTTTTTCATTAGCATTTTATAATTAATTTTATTAGATTATAATAAATAGTCATAATTGGATTTCCAATATATTTTAAAACAGGATTATTTATTTCTTGAAAATCAATAATTGGAGCAAATTTTTTTATCATATCAATGTCAGAAACAGTTCGCATTGATTGTATTTTTTGTCTTGATTTTTTTAAGTATGGCCAATTTTTTGGATTTAGAAAATATAAATAACTTTGTAATTTATATTTTAACCATTTATTTTTTAGTGAAAATGCTAAAAGAGCAAATTCTACAATTATCATCATGGGTAAAATAAGAATTTTTGTTGTTGTTTTATAATATTTATAAAAAATTATTAACCTATTTCTTTCTGTGTAATACATTCTTTTGCCAGACCCACCAAATTTATATTTGTGATAAATTATAGCATCTGGATTGATGGCATTTTTATATCCTAAAATTTGCGTTTTCCACCCCAAATCTAAATCTTCTAAATCAAAAAACATTTCATCATCAAAGAGTCCTATTTTTTCAATTAATTTTACTCTTGTTATAACACAAGCACCAGAACAATAATTTATTTCTTTAAATATGATTTGTCCCACATCTATCACTCCGTTTAATGTACTGTATCCAAATCCCAAATAGTTAATTTTGTTTCCAGCAGTATTAATTTTATTTGTTTCTGGATGAAGCATTATTTTAGGCTGTAAACAAGCTATTTCCGGATGATTTTCCATTGTTTCTACTAATATATTTAGCCAATCAGGCGTTACAATTACATCTTGATTTAATATAAGTACATAGTCATAATTATTTTCTATCGCCCAATTTGTTCCACAATTATTTCCACCAGTATAGCCTAAATTTTTTTTATTTTCTATAAATTTTGCAAAGGGCATTTTTTCTTTAGCATAATTCAGAGATTCATCACTTGAATTATTATCAACAAAAACAAGTTTCCATAAATCAGCTGGATATTTTGTTAATTTCAAAGAATTAAAAAGGTCTGGCATATATTTCATACCATTGTAATTTACAACTATTACTGCTACTTTTTTATCCATAAGATTAATTTCAAATTTTTAATTTTGAATTTTGATTTAATTTTTAATTATTTTTATCTAATTTTCTATTGTCTTGTGCGTTATCTATGGCAATTTTTCGAATAATTTTTGTTATATTTGTTTCTATTTTTTCAATATGAGCATAAATTCTAAATAATTGATAAAAAATTACTATTATTGATATGTAGATTATAAAATCAGATCCACGACCTATACCAAACTGATTTGCAAGTCGTGTTGTAAGTTCAGGTTGCCAAAAAACAATTCCAACGGTTATCCACACGATTAACCAAAATAAAAACCCAGCTAAAGCAATTTGAGATTTTTTAAATTGTTTAATAAGCGTTAGAATTGCAAACAGTAAAAATAATGTGATTATTATTTTTAGTATTATCATTTTAGTATTTTTTTAAGAATTAAATCTTTTAATATTACAATTCCTCCAGAAAAATTTTGACCAAATCTATTATATATTACTGTCATCGGGACTTCTCTGATTTTTAATTTATATTTAAATGCTTTGTGTAATATTTCACTGCAGTGAGCTTTTCTGTCATGCTCTATTTGTATTTTTTGTGCAGCATCGCGCGTCATAGCACGAAATCCACTTTGAGGATCAGTGGTTTTAATTTTAAGTATTGCCTTATTTACAATTCTTCCAATTGGAAATAGGATGTTCTTTTTTGCCCACGGCATTTTTGATTTTTTACCCATAAATCTTGATCCAAAAACTATATCATAATTTTCATTTACTATTGGGTTGATCATTTCCTGTATTTCATCTACTAAAAATTGTCCATCAGCATCAAAATGAACTAAAATATCAGCCCCATTATTAAGTGCATAATCATTGCCTGTTTGTAGACTCGCACCCTGATCCCTATTAATAATATGTTTTAATAATACAACCGTATACTGACTTACAATTTCGGATGTTTTGTCATATGATCCATCATCAACAACAACAACATTTTCATATTTTTTTACAAGTTCCTCTAAAACACTAGAAATGTTTTTTCCTTCATTCCATGCTGGTATTATTATGAAAATTTTTGGATTATTTTGCATTTGTGTTGAAATTTTTTATTAAGTTTCCATTTTGAATTTTTAATTCATTACTTTGTTTTTGAAATAATTTATAGTTTCAACTATTCCATCATTTAAACTTGTCTTTGGTGTCCAATAAATTTGTTCTTTTATTTTTTTTGATGATAGTTGGCTTTTTATAACCTCGCCCTTTATAGGAGGTTTATATTCTGGGGTTAAATTTGAATTTGCTATTTTTCTTATTTTTTCATATAAATTTGTAATTGAAAGATCATTTGCAGTTCCGATATTAAAGATTTCGTTTTTTGTTTTTTGACACATAATTAAAGCATCTACAAGGTCTTTAACATATACAAAATCTCTGGATTGATCTCCTCCATTTATATAACATTGTTTATTTTGTAATAAATTGCTTATGAATATCGCTATCACTCCAGCCTCTCCATGTGGATCCTGACGAGGGCCATAAATATTTGCAGGTCTTAGTATTACATAATTTAATCCATGTACTTTTTGATAAAAATTTAGATATTTTTCAATTGCAAATTTTGATACAGCATATGGGCTTAGTGGTTTCGCTTCACAGTCTTCGTTTGTTGGAAAAACATCAGCGCTATCATAAATTGCACCACCAGTCGAAGTAAATATAATTTTGTTAACTTTATATTTTACACAATTATCTAGTAGATTTAATGCACCCAGTATGTTTATATTTGCATCTTCAATAGGATTTTTTAAAGAATATGGAACGCTTTTTTGTGCTGCAATATGATATACAATATCAAAGTTATGTTTATCAAAAATTTTTGATATTTTTTTATCTCTGATATCGATTTTATAAAATTTTGCAGATTTATTTATAAATTCTTTTTTGCCGGTTGATAAATTATCAATTATTACAAGCTCATGTTTCCCCTCTATTAATTTATCAACTAGATGTGAACCAACAAATCCAGCACCACCCGTGACTAATATTTTCATATATTTAGTCCTCTAGCTATAAGCCATGAGCTTTTAGCTATTTATTATTTAAATATTGTTTTAATTCCTCTACTTTATCTAATTTTTCCCATGGTAAATCTAAATCCAGTCTTCCAAAATGACCATATTTTGCTGTCTGAGCATAAATAGGTTTTAATAAATCAAGATTTTTAATTATTCCAGATGGTTTAAAATCAAAATGTTTTTTAATTATTTCTAGAATTTGTTCCTCCGGAATTTTATTTGTCCCAAAACAATTTATCATAATAGATACAGGTTCTGGGTATCCAATTGCATATGATACTTCTATTTCGGCTTTATCAGTTAATCCAGCAGCTACTATATTTTTTACTGCATAACGAGCCATATAAGCCCCGCTTCTGTCTTGTTTATTTGGTCCCTTTCCAGAAAAACATCCTCCTCCGTGGCGACCAGTTCCACCATATGTATCAACTATAATTTTTCTACCAGTGAGTCCTGTATCGGCCGCTGGTCCACCCTTTACAAATCTTCCTGTTTCGTTTACTAAAATTTTTATATTGTCATTATAATAATCACCAAGAACGGGTTTTATAACATAATTTTTTATATCCTCCTTTAATTTTTCAAGTGACACATCTTCATCGTGTTGAGCGGCAATTACTACAGTATTAACACTTTTTGGTTTATCATCAACATATTCAATTGTAATTTGTGATTTTCCATCTGGTCTTAAATATTCTAATGTTTTGTTTTTTCTCACTTCTGCTAATTTTTGAGTTAATTTGTGTGCAAGAGTAATTGGAAGTGGCATAAATTCGGGAGTTTCATTACATGCATAACCAAACATCATTCCCTGATCTCCTGCACCCATTTCTTTGTATTGTAGGTGTGCATTTTCTTCACCCTGAGCAATATCTAAAGATTGTTCGTCTATGGCCGTTACAACAGCACAGCTCTCATAGTCAATGCCATAATCAGGATTTGTATATCCAATTTCTTTTAGTGTTTGTCTTACAATTTTTGGAATATCGACATAAATATCTGTTGTAATTTCACCACCTACCACAACAAGACCCGTTGTTGTAAAAACCTCACAACAACAATGACCACCTGGATCTTTTTTTAAAATTTCATCTAAAATTGTATCACTTATTTGATCACATACCTTATCTGGGTGTCCTTCAGTGACTGATTCTGATGTGAATAAATAGTTTTTCATTGTTTTACCCTTTAACTCAGTTTACAAGCTTTTACAAGCTAATATGCCGAGATTTATTAATTAATTTTTAATAGCTGGCTGCTGATTGTTACTTATTAAATGGGCTTAATTTTACTTTTTCTCGCTCGAAATGTTCTATTGTTTTATTTAAACCATCTTCTAGTGATGTCATGGGCATCCAAGACAAAAGATCTTTTGCTTTTTGAATATTTGGAATTAATTTTCTTTGAAAATTTTTAAAAATATCTTGAAATATAATTTTTGAATTTGAATTTGTTAATTTTTTAATTTTTTCTGCAACCTCTTTTATATTTATTTCTTCTGACTGACCCAAGTTTACAGGTTCAAATACGGGACTATCCATAAGCTTCAATAACCCATCAATTAAATCATCTATATAACACAATGAAGTTACTGAATTTTCGTCACCATGTATTACTATGTCTTTATTTTCCGTAGCACTTTTTATAAAATCAGAAATTATTCTCCCATCTTCTAAAATCATTCTGGGACCATATGTTGAAAATATTCTAGCAATACTTATATCTAGTCCATATTTTTCATAATATGTTTTTATCATAGTTTCGGCAAATCTTTTACCTTCATTATATGCTGCACGCGGTTCTAGGTGATCAGTTTTTCCATAATAGGATTCTGGAATCGATCCTAAGATATCTTCAGCATCACCGTAGACAGCAGACGAAGAAGCAAAAAGAAATTTTGATTTGTATTTTAGCGCTAAATCAAGGGCATTTTTTAATGCTATAGAATTAGCATCTATTGTTTCTATTGAGAATTTTGAAATATCTTTGTAGGAAGTTGGACATGCAAGATAAATAATATCTTGAATTCCTTGAAATTCTATTCTAAATTTTTCTAATTCTTTCATTGATTCAAGATCAATTTTTTCACACATATCATGCTTTAAAAAAGTAAAATTAGAAAATTGAGTAAGTATTTCTATATTTTCAAATTTTCCGGTAATAAAATTATCAATACATATTACTTTATGCTTTTCTAATAAATATTCCATTAAATTTGAACCAATAAAACCAGCTCCTCCAACTACAAGTATATTTTTTTTATCAAAAATTACATTTTTTTGTTGATCTTTATGCTGATCCCTTTTAAATAAATTTAACATATTTTTTTGTTCATCAACTTAGTTTGATGAAATATTATTTATTATATTATTAATTCTATTATTTTTAAAAACACTATTTTTATACATAATAAAATTCCACAGAGCACCAAGTATTATCCCAGCAATTTTTCCATAAATATCAGCAACTGGAGATTTTATTAATTTTATACTTATAAATAAACACAGGGAAGATATTACAAGAGATACTACGGTGATTGATAAAAATTTTATATATTTTTCTAGTGTTATTTTTTCAATATTTTTGAATGTTATACTTCTATTTGCAAAAAAACTGAATAAATTTGCTATGAAAAAAGATACTATATTGGCAATGATTTTAAAAATATATAATTTTCTTGTAAGTGACCAATAAATGGACATATCTATTATAGCATTTATAGCTCCAATAATAGAAAATTTCATTATTTGCAGAAACAATTTTTTGTATTTATTTAATAAATTCATCTTTTTTTAATATTGATAAATATGATCCTTGTGTAAAATTTTTATTATATGCAAAAAAATCTTTTATTTTCTTTCCATTGTTTTCAAAAACTCTAATTTGTGACGTTCCACCATATGAAGGAGAGGTAATTATTTCATTTTTATAATCCGAATCAATATCATATATTTTTACATTTATTTCTTTTTTGTATTTTGTGTCGTATGCCATAAAACTATTTTCAAGCTCTCCCCTTGAATTATATATTAAAATATAAGAAGAACTATCACTTTTTGGTGCAACTACAATTTGAGCCTCATTTAAAAAATTATCTATTTTACAGTCTATATTTAAACCACCTCTGAAATTTTTATTACCTGCAAAAAAATTATTTTTTAGTCCCCCATTTTTATCAAAAATTTTTATATGAGGACCACCTCCCGCTCCAGGAGCAGTTACTATTTCAATTTGTTTATCGTTGTCGTAATCACAGAGAGAAACAGAAACACCAAATTGAAAATCTTTATTATGAGCAAAAAAAGTATTTAATAATTCCCCATTGTATTCATAAATATCAATCTTTGGTTGATTTGGGTGGCCAATTATTATTTTCTCTCTTTTTGTGTTATATAGATCACCTATTGTTATTGACGGAATTCCCTTTGTTTTTATTTTAAAATTATTTAATAGTTTGAAGTCATTGGAATATGTAGAGATTGTAGAGTTGCCACTAGAATAAGAAAGTGTAATAATTTCTTGTTTTCCGTCTCCATTTACATCACCGGATTCTATTTTATTATAGGAAAATCCTGCTAATTTTATTATTTTTTCGGAATTTATATTTGTTTTTTGATTAAATATTTTAATATTTAAATTATTTGAATAAGCTTGAGTTGTAATTATCGAAATCTCTTTATTTGCCTTATGACGTCTCGCTTCAAGAAGTGCTTGATTTACATCTAAAAGACCAAAACCAATTTGTTTTCTGTGGCTAAAATTTATAAATGAAATATTCTTGGAGCTATCTTTTAAAATTTTAATTATTTCTTCGTTTGTAAATGTTTTATCAATTGATTTGATAAGT
>JAQVMR010000040.1 GCA_028703545.1 Patescibacteria group bacterium | reverse complement strand
TGCTTTTATAAATCCGTCTTCTATCATTGTTAACATATTCTTTGTTTTTGCGTATTCTCTAATTTTTTCTGCACCAGCATTATGCATAACCAAATTCGATAAGACCTCATCATTTTCTAGAACTTCATATATTCCAACCCTTCCTTTATATCCGGTTTTTTTACACTTATCACAACCCTTACCCCTATAAAATAATAATTCTTTCAATCCGCTTTTCGCACTAGATATTACCCTTTCTCTTTCTAGGGTTTCTAAAATTAACTTCATGTCGATCTGTTTTTCTAATTCTTTAATAAGTTTATCGTCTAAATTATAACTAGCTATACAGTCTTGGCATATTTTACGCAATAATCTTTGTGCAATTATTATATTAAAGGTAGATGAAAGTAAAAATGTGGGCACACCCATTTCAAGCAAACGAGGAACTGCTGTGGGTGCATCGTTTGTATGCAGTGTTGATAAAACCAAATGACCGGTTAGGGCTGAGTGAATAGCAATTTCAGCAGTTTCCTGATCTCTAATTTCTCCTACCATAATAATGTCTGGATCTTGCCTTAAAAGCGATCTAAGTCCAGAGGCGAAAGTAAATCCTATTTTTGGATTAACCTGTGACTGATTTACACCCTTCATTCTATATTCAATAGGATCTTCAATTGTAGAAATATTTACTTTAGATGTATTTAATATATTTAGTATTGTGTAAAGAGTGGTTGTTTTTCCGCTTCCAGTTGGTCCGGTGACCAAAAGCATTCCATGTGGTTTTTCAATATTTCTTTGGACAATCTGAAACACTCCGGAATTTAATCCAAGTTGTTCCAATGACAAAATTTTTGCCTTTTCATTTAAAAGACGCATTACTATCTTCTCGCCATCAAATGTTGGGATAACTGATACTCTAAATGAAACCCTATATTTATCAGAAGCAATTTTAAACCTACCATCTTGTGGCATTCTATGTTCATCAACTTTTAAATTGGATAAAATTTTAATCCTACTTATTATGCCTGGCTGAATATTTTTAGAAAATTTCATTACAGAATGCAATATACCGTCAATTCTAAATCTAACTAAAACTTGTTTTTCTTCTGGCTCTATATGTATATCAGAAGCGCCCTCTAAAATTGCATGTTCTAATAGAGTATCAACTATTCTCGTTATTGGGATATCTTTTGCTAATTTTTCAAGCTCTTTGGGGTTTTCCTGTTGATTTATTTTTTTATCGTCTTCTGTTAAATATTTAAATTCCGCACTTAAACTTTTTCTATAGTGTTTTAAGGCTTCTTTTATACTGTCTGGGGTTGATATATTAATAGATAATTTTAAATTCAAACTTTTTTCCAAAAATCCAAAAATTTCTAAATCGTATGGATTTGATGTTGCTATTTTTATAATTTTATCATCACTATCAAAGGCTACTATATTATGACTTATTGCTATTGTTTCTGGAATAAGAACCAAAATATCTTTTCTTATTTTAATATTTTTTAAATCTATAAAGGGTAAATTTAAAAAGGTTGCACACGAACTATAAAATATATCTTGAGATGTTATAACATTATCAAATAAATAATTTAAAATATCTTTGTTCTCTTTTTTTGCAGATGCTTGAAATTTTACAAAATCTGATTCAGATAAAATTTTTGAAGAAATTAAAATATTTTTTATTTTTTTGTCAGTAAACATATTTTTATTATATATAATATTTTATCATAATTCATGATATAAAAATAGATATAAATTAACAATTAAATATGGTTTTATTAAAAATTTTCTGATACAATAAAATATATAAATTTAATATTTTAAAAAAATGAAAAATATATTTTACGGAATTTTAATAATTACTGGAGGATTCTTTATTGTTTGGAAAACAAAATGGATAGTTGATAACTTAGGAAGAAGTGATTGGGCAGAAGAAAAACTAGGTACCTCTGGCGGAACAGTTCTTCTTTATAAATTTATTGGTCTGCTTATTTTAATTTTTGGAATGCTAACTCTAGCGGGATTAAAAGATGATTTTTTAATGGGAACTATTGGAAAAATTTTTTTCATAAATCAAAAATAATTAAAATTTATTAAAAATTTATTTTTTGTATAGATTTTTTTTAAAAAATAGTTTATAATTATTATGTATTTAAAAATTGTTTTTAAAATAAAAACAGTTTAAAAATTAATTAATGTCTTTTGCTGATACAAATCAGCGAAGACCAACAAAAAAATGGCTGCTAAGAAAAAAGCAAAAAAGACAGTAAAAAAAGCCACAAAAAAAGTAGCAAAAAAGGTAGCAAAAAAACCTGCAAAAAAAGTAAAAAAGGCTACAAAGAAAACAAAAAAGACAAAAAAATAAATCGTGGTAAATTGTCTATAAAAAGTAAAAATCCCTGATCTTGTCGTGTAGGGATTTTTACTTTTTATAGATTAAAATAATTTTTGTTGTAGCTCTTTATTTTTTATTTTTTCTTTATCAGAAAAAATTTTTACAATCCCATATTCTCCATCAAAACCAGGAATAACATTTATTTCTCCTTTGCGCATTCTCATTATTGCTTCTACTATTGTAGGATTTTTTATTGATGTTTTTAATTCTAATTCTGTTTTATTTAAAAGAATATCAAATTCACTAGCAAAATTTTTTATAATTTCAAAATAAATTGTATTAACTTTTTTACCTACACATCTTTGATTAATTGCCTCTCCAATTATTTCCTTAAGCCCAACACAATTTTTATAATTTATAAATTTATTTTTTATTTTTTCTACTTCTTTTTCTGTTCTATCTGATAATTCTTCTACTCTTCTTAAAACTCCGGGTGTTAATTGTTTTTTACAGACTGAGCAAATTTTTACTTTATTAAATTTTAATGGATCAATACTCACATTACAAATTCTGTGACCATCAAAATGATATTTTCCTTCTTCTGGATAAAATTCTATTGTGTATAAAAATTTTTTCTTATCTTTATTTTTTAAAATGTTGTAAAGTTCGTCATAATTAAAATTTTCAAAATCAAAAACATTTGCCTCTCTACCTATTCTTTCTAAACTATGTGAATCAGAATTTGAAACAAGAACATAATTATCAAGAGAAGATACAAACCAATTCATTTTCGGATCAGAAGAAAGTCCTGTTTCTAATGCGTAAATATTTTTTGAATATTTTCCAAAACATTCTTCTATTGAATCAAACCCTGATTTAGAACCGAGTGCAGAAAACCACGGAGTCCAGATATGTGCAGGAATTATTAAACTTTTTTTATCCACATCAAGCGCAATTCCAGCCAAAATTTCCGCACTTAATCCTATTATTGGCCTTCCGTCTGATTTTAAATTACAGCCTCTATCAATTAATTCTTTATTAAATTTTTTCACCGATGCAATAGATGGCATTAAAATAACAATATGAACCCTCCTTGTTTTATCATTCTGTTTATAAATACACGAAATCTCAGATGACAAAACAAAATTAACAGAATTTTTATCATCTTTTAATTTATAAAAACCATTTTTCGAATCAATTACTTCTTCCTCAAATTCTTTAAGCCACTGAGCGTGGGTAAAATCTCCTGTTCCTAATAAATTAATACCCTTTATATTAGACCAGTAAGATAAATTCCTAAAATTTATCTGCTTTGAACAAGATCTTGAAAATCTTGAATGTATGTGTAAATCAGCAACAACTATCATATATTTGTATAATTAACTATTCGTTTGATATAATAATATCAGAGATAAATAAATACTTCAAAATATGAAAAATCTGGAAAGCAATAATAAATGTAATAATTGTGGAAAATATTCCGATATTTTAGTTTCTGGTTTTTGTGTAAAATGTTTTGAAGAATTTGAAAAAAATAGAGAAATAAAAAATCCTCTTGATAAATTTGAATTTGAACAAGATGAATACGAAGAACTAGAGACCTCCTATATAAAAAAAGATGAGGAAGAAAAAAACAAAAACAACATGATTGTCCATTCTAGACCAAGTATGAACAGAGCAATTAATAAAATTATTAAAGTTAGCAAGTCTAAGAAAAAATAATGGAAAAATACACTCAAAAAAACATTGAAGCAAATATATCAACAGAACCTCAAGATGAGTATGTCTGCAATATTTGTGGAAAAATTGTAGGACTTGTAATAGATGGGATGTGTATAAAATGTTCTGATGAAAATTTAACTAAAAAATAATTCCACAAAAAGATACAAAAAATCCCAGAAAACAGACTGGGAATTTTTTATTATTTTTTACTTTTCTTTGTTTTAGATTTTGCTTCAAGCATTGCTCTTTTTGCATCTAATCTTTTTTTTGTTTTGTGGGAACTCGTTCTTTTCATTTTTCCCACAGCGTGTCTTCTTTTTGCTGGCATAAATTTAAAATAAATTTTAATAATACAAATATATTACAATGAAAATAAAATTAAATCAAATGCAACAATAAAAGGATAGCGCTCTAAGCACTATCCTTTTTTTTAATTTCTAAAAACTCCAAAACACGCTCATAACAAGAAATTAACTCTTCTCTTTGTAAACAATTTAAATTGCCGAATTGTTCTAATTGTTTTAGGGATTTATATTTGCTATTCCATGCTTCAATTATAGCATTACAATTTTTAGATTCTATTTGTGTTATTTTAATAATATAAGATAAAGACATAAATCCCTCTAGCGAACACACCTCAATCGTTTTTAAAATTTGATCAAGGGATACAACAATTTCTCCTTTTATCAAAATATCACCTCCTAAATATTAATTAATTTTATTTAAAAATTATTTTTTTGTTGTTTTTTTCTTTGTCTTTTTAACTTCAGTTTTTTTCTTTGTCTTTACAACAATTTTTTCTTTTTTATCTTTTAGATTATTTTTTTTAGAAATTGGGCTTTCTTTACTTTTTATTGAAGACATAAGAAAATTTTTTAAAATCTCGTCTAATTTATTATTAATATTTTTTAACTGCTCTTCTATATTATTATTTCCTGAATTTGACTTTCTGTCTCTGCTGCTTCCACCTTGCTTATCAAAACAAACTGAACAAAGAACTGGTTTATCACTACTTGGTTTAAATGGAACTTCACAATCTTTTCCGCATTCCCCACAAACTGCTTTAAAATATGTTCTCTCCCTAGAATTAAAATTTGATCTAGAAAATTCACGACCTCTTGATCTAGAGTTTGATTTATTTTGTTCTCTAAAACAAACATCACAATAAATTGGCTTATCACTACTTGGTTTAAATGGAACCTCACAAGACTCACCACATTTATCACAAATCACTTTATACATTTCTAATCTTTCACGATTATCATTTCTTCTATTAAAACCGCCTTTTCTGTCTCTACCCCTATCACCCCTATTAAAATTTCCCATAAATTTTATTTAGATTATTATATTTAAAGTTTAACCGTTAAGTAAATAAAAAGCAAATAAACAAAAAAGCTCTAGAAACAATTATGTCTCTAGAGCAAAGAATTCTATATAAGTTCATACAGTTTTTTCAGAACTGATTTTTTATATTCACTTCCGTCGGAAACTGAGTTATAAACATCTTTAATTTCTTCGGCTGTTGTGCAAATCTGTATCCACTTTTTAAGAGCTGCTTTCTTGGCTTCACTCCCATTGTGGGCTAAACAATAAGCATATTTAGCTTCTTCGGCTGTTGTGCAAATCTGTATCAACTTTTGAAGAGCTGCTTTCTTGGCTTCACTCCCATTGTGGGCTAAACAATAAGCATCTTTAGCTTCTTCGGCTGTTGTACAAATCTGTATCAACTTTTGAAGGATTGCTTTCTCGACTTTGCTTCCATAAGGAGCTAATTTATAAGCATCTTTAACTTCTTGGACTGTTGATGCTCTTTCAACTTCAAGTAAAGAAAGTTCGTTCCACTTTTTAAGAGCTGCTTTCTTGGCTTTGCTTCCATAAGGAGATAATTTATAAGCATCTTTAACTTCTTGGACTGTTGATGCTCTTTCAACTTCAAGTAAAGAAAGTTCGTTCCACTTTTTAAGAGCTGCTTTCTTGGCTTTGCTTTCATTGGGAGCTAATTTATAAACATCTTTAACTTCTTGGACTGTTGATGCTCTTTCAACTTCAAGTAAAGAAAGTTCGTTCCACTTTGCAAGTGCAGATTCTCGAACTTTGCTTCCATCGAGAGCTATTTTATAAACATGTTTAATTTCTTCAACTGTTGTGCAAAGCTGTATCAACTTTTGAAGGGCTGCTTTTTGAGCCTTGCTTCCATCGAGAGCTATTTTATAAACATGTTTAATTTCTTCAACTGTTGTGCAAAGCTGTATCAACTTTTGAAGGGCTGCTTTTTGAGCCTTGCTTCCATCGAGAGCTAATCCATAAATATATTTAGCTTCTTGAAATGTGATGCAAAGCTGTATCAACTTTTGAAGGGCTGCTTTTTTATATTCACTTCTACTGGGAGCCAACCTATAAGCATCTTTAGCTTCTTGGAATGTTGATGCTCCACACTCTAAGACACCGGAACCTAGAAAACATCCTAAATCTTTTATGGGTATTTTTGTAAAGTTAGACAGTTCTTCTAGTTTGCGTTGATCTTCTTTCATTATATCCTCCTAGGGATTATTTTGCTGATTGATTTATCTATTTTTTAGATAATCAAATTATATTAGAATTTATTTATTTTATTGTCAATAGCGTAATTAAAAGCAAAAAAACCCTTTAAACAAAAGAGTTCCTTTGTGGGGTAGCTACTGGGAGTCGAACCCAGACTAACGGGACCACAACCCGCTGTTCTACCGCTAAACTATAGCCACCATGGTATCCCCGCTAGGAATCGAACCTAGATCCACAGCTTAGAAGGCTGTTGTTCTATCCGTTGAACTACAGGGACAAAATAATTATAAAATAATAAAAACTTTTATAAATATAAACAAAAATTGACAAAAAGTCAATTATCAAAGTTCTTGACTTAAAAATTATTATGTAGTAATTTTATTCATAAACTATTTTGAGGAGGAAAAATGTCAAAAGAACACAAAGATATTATACAAATTTATAATGGATACAGAATTAAAGTTGTACACGATTACCTAACAAAAAAATACAATGCAAGTATTTCTTCTGTGTCAAAAGACGTAGAATATGTTTTTGAAAAAACAGTTGTTGAAGAATCAAGGGATGCTAAAAATGCTTTTAAAAAAGCTAGACAAATTATTAATCAACATGCCTGGGAATTCATTCTTGAAAAAAATGAAAACAAGTTAATGATAAGGCTTTGTTTTGATGATTCTGAAGATCCGTGGGAATATGAAGTAAAAAATACTTTAGAAATTTTCTCTGGAAAAAAATCCACAAAACAAGAAGCTATATCTTGTGGAATAGATTTAATAGAAAACACGTGGAAATGTGTTGTCACCTATTTTAAAAGAAAAATATATCTTGTTCATAGAAATGATAAATATCTATGTAGGATAGATGAGCAAATTTTAAATCAAGAATTTGAAAATTTTCTTTCTGCTATTACTAGTGGATTAAAGATTGCTGATAATAAAAAATAAGAGACAAGAGTTTATACTTGTCTCTTTTTTAGTTTAAATAGAAATTCAATTAAAACTATGATATTATTATATTTATTATAAATAATAAAATGAAAACTGCATTTATAATTCATGGCGCATATGGAAATAATCAGGAAAATTGGTTTCCTTGGCTGAAATCAGAAATAGAGAAATTAAATTATTCTGTTTTTGTTCCAAATTTTCCGACACCAAAAAATCAAAATTTAGAAAATTGGTTAAACATATTCGAAGAATATAAAAAATATTTGAGCGAAGATTCTATAATGATTGGCCATTCTATTGGCGTTGCTTTTATATTAAATATTTTAGAAAATATTGATTTAAAAATTAATGCATGTTTCTCAGTTTCTGGTTTTACAGATTTATTAGACAATCCTGAATTTGATAAAATTAATAAAACATTTATTAATAAAAAATTTGATTTTGAAAAAATAAAAAATAATTGCAAAAAATTTTTCATATATCACTCTGATAACGATCCCTATGTATCCATTGATAAAGCTGAAATAATAGCAAAAAATCTAAATGAAAAAATAATATTAGTAAAAAACGCTGGTCATTTTAATTCAAAAAGTGGATATAATAAATTTGAATTATTAATAGAAAAAATTAAAGAATTATAACATAAAATATATATTAATTTACTAAAAGCCAATTGCTAATTACTAAAATCTATTGTAAACTTGACAAATTTTTTTAAAACTATATAATTATATTCACTGTTGCATTTTCACACATAAATATGATAAACTCTGCACAGTAATAATGTATTTTGACAACTAAATAGTGGTAGAAATAAACTTCATGTTTTTGAATATTTTTTT
>JAQVMR010000002.1:20958-33279 GCA_028703545.1 Patescibacteria group bacterium | reverse complement strand
AAGTAAAAAACAAGGTAGTATAGATTTAATTTTACCCCAAAAACCTAAAAAAATATATAGTTTTTTACCAAAAATTGAAGATGTTATTATAGAATTTGATAAAATTAAAAAATTAGTTTTTGATGTTAGTACTGAAAATATAAAAATTAAAGAAATTGATTATACAGAAGAAAATCAAAGATTAAAAATCTTTTTAAGCTCAACCCCGAGAGAGATTAAACCAGAAGACATAACTGTTTATTATAATGATTTCTATGATCTTGTTATAATATTTAATTCTCCTGATTTGCAGTCACTTGGAGATTTGTTTGCTAAAAATGCAGAATTTTTTCATAAAACACCAATTATAAATATTGATTTTAATCCAGCAAATGAAAAATATGGTCAAATTAATTTTATTGATGCTAGATTTAATTCAATTTCAGAACAGATTTTTGAATTTTTTAATATAACTGATTCTTATATTTCAAGAGAAATAGCTGATTGCATTTTCTCTGGTCTTGTTTTCGCAACAAAAGGTTTTACTAATAATAGAGTTACACCAAATTGTCTATCAATTGCAAGTAAATTAATACAGTTAGGTGCAGAAAGAGATAAAATTATATCAAATATTTATCAAAACAAATCAATAACGCTTTTAAAAATTTGGGGACAAATATTGTCACAAATGAATTATGATGAAAATTCAAAGATGGCGTGGTCTTTTGTTGATGTTGAAACTCAAGATGTTGATAATGTCGGGGTAAGAGAATTAACCGAAGATCTCATTTCTAAGTCACCACAAGTTGAGGTAATTGTTTTATTTCATAGAATATCTGAGGAAATTGTTCGTGTTTATGTTTATTCAAACTATAAATACAGTTCATTTAAAATTGTAAATGGGGTTGTAGAAAAAGATAGAATAACAGGAGACGATGATTTATTATGTTTTGATTTTAGAGGAATTTCCGAGGATTATTATATAAATATATTAGAGACAATAAAAAGAAATATTAATTTAAGTGTTTAAAAATAAGCATTTTTAAATAAAAAAATTCACCCGATGGGTGATTTTTGTTATGGTGGGCATAGATGGACTCGAACCATCGACCCCCACTTTATAAGAGTGATGCTCTAACCAACTGAGCTATATGCCCTTTGTTTATACAATAGTATTATAAAACATTATAAAAATCAATGGTGGGTCCAAGAGGATTTGAACCTCTGACCTTTACGATGTCAACGTAACGCTCTAACCAACTGAGCTATGAACCCACAACAATACAATAATATAATAAATATAAAGTTTTGTTAAGGGTATTTGAAAAAATTCACTCACATATTAGGCTCTTAATTAGTGGGCTAATATAATAATTGAGATTGTAATATCAATAATTTAAATCCAAAAAAACCATCGAAAAATTACTAATAATAAAAAAACATGCGTCGCTAATATTGAAATAAATAAAAAGATTAAGATTAAAGAAATGTGCTAAAGTGGATAAAACCAAGATTAAAAAATTAAATATATTCGGTATAAAAAACCTGGCCAATAAAATAACAATAAACTTTTTCATTTTTTCTCCTGCAAAATATAATTAATACGGGAGTATTAAAAAATTTTAAATTTAAAGTCAGGGATAAATACATATAGATATAATTAAAAAAACCGTCACATTAATTCGCAACGGTTTTTGTTAAAAAAATAAAACCAGATCTAGGTCGAGGAATTTCTTACCTCTTTAAACATTTTTATCCATTCTGGTACAGAAATATCCCTAGATAATTTTAACTCATCTGGAAATATGGTTGTTTTAGAAAGAATTTCCATGTTTTCTGGAATGTTCCATGAACAATTTGACCAATCAGCAACGCCCATTCCACATGGTCTCATTTCACCACTTGGTCCACATCCATTTCCGGCTGAATCAACAAAGAATCCGCCCGGAAGAAGCATAAAACCATGGAATGGACAGTTACCACGTTTTCTAATTTTTTCTTTCTGTTCTTCGGTCAATACAATTTCTTTCTTATTGTCTGAATCGCTCCCAAAAAATACCCTTTTTAAAAAATTCAAAAATGATTTCATTGTATCCTCCTTGTTTTTATTTAATAATACATATTAGTCTTTTTAAAATTCTTGTCAAATAATTGATAAATTTTATAACTTGAAAAATTATCATTAATGTGCTACAATGAATTTATAATAAAAAATTAAGTTTGAGCAAAGAAATATCAGTAAATCTCAAATTTGAAGCAAAAAACTTGTAATTTAAGCTAAAAATGACATTTAAAATAGATTTCAAAACTTCAAATATAATCAAAAAAAACTACCCAATGGGCGGGATTTTGTATTCTTTGTTCAAGATCTAGAAAGATAAAAATATGGAAATCGTTTATTATGCTGGTTCGGCACTAATTGTTTTTTTGTTATCCGTTTTTATTGGTTATAAACTAAGACAAACAATAGCGAAAAACTCAGTAAATAGTGCCGAGAGAAAGGCGGAAGAAATTTTAGAAAAAGCCAAAGAAAAATCTCAAGATATTTTACTTCAAGCAAAAGAAAAAGCCATATCAATTATTGATGAGGCAAAAAAAGAGGAAAATGATAGAAGAAAAGAAATAACTCACACTCAAAAAAGATTAGAAGAAAGAGAATCTTTGTTTGATAAAAAACTTCTTGACCTGGAAAACAAAAATCAAAGCCTCGCAGATAAAGCTGAAAAGATAGAACACTTAAAAACTGAAATTAAAAAAATTCAGGAAATGCAAATGGAAAGATTGGAAAAAATATCTAAAATGACAAAAGATGAGGCAAAGGATGTTTTGCTTGAAAAAACAGAAAGCACAATGAAAGAAGAGTTAGTTGGAAGAATCAAAAAACTAGAACAAGAATCAAATGAAGAATTAGAAAAAAGAGCAAGGGATTTGCTCTCTACTGCAATTCAACGTTGTGCAATTGATCACGCAACTGAAACAACAACAACTGCCGTTAACATTACATCGGATGAGATGAAGGGAAGAATTATTGGTCGCGAGGGAAGAAACATAAGAACAATAGAAAAATTAACTGGCGTTGAGATAATAATTGATGACACTCCAGACGTTATTGTTATTTCCGGATTTAATCCAATAAGACGTCATTTAGCTAAAAGAGCAATTGATAAATTAATATTGGATGGAAGAATTCACCCAGGAAGAATTGAACAAACAATTGAAGAGGCTAAAAAAGAACTAGCTCTTGATATTAAAAAGGCCGGAGAAGAAGCAATTTATGATGTTAGCATTCCAACCGTTGATCCAAAATTGATTCAACTACTTGGAAGATTAAAATACAGAACTTCTTATGGACAAAATCAGTTAAAACACTCAGTTGAGGTAGCACATTTATCAGCTTTAATTGCTGAAGAACTTGGTGCTGATGTAGCTATTGCTAAAAAAGGTGGGTTATTTCATGATATAGGAAAAGCACTTGATCACGAAATAAAGGGAACCCATCCTGAAATTGGTTATGATGTTTTGAAAAAATTTGGAATCGGTGAAGAGGTTGCTCTTTGTGCAAAAACCCACCACGATGATAATCCTGCAACACTAGAATCTTTGATTGTAAAAGTAGCTGATGCTATAAGTGGTGCAAGACCGGGCGCAAGAAAAGATAATTATGAAAATTTCTTACAAAGACTAGATGAGCTTGAAAAAATCGCAAACTCATTTGAGGGCGTTGATAAAACTTATGCTATTCAAGCTGGTCGCGAAATAAGAATTTTTGTAAAACCCGAAGAAATTGATGATTTAGGTTCTATAAAATTAGCAAAAAATATTGCTGAAAAAGTAGAACAAGAATTAAAATATCCTGGAGAAATAAAGGTTAATGTTATTAGAGAAACAAGAATAACAGAATACGCTAGATAAAAATATGTTAAAAGTATTATTTTTTGGTGATGTTTCTGGAGCAATTGCAAGAAACGCTCTTACAAAAATATTACCAAAGCTGAAAAATAAATTTAAACCAGATCTCATTATAGCAAATGCGGATAATTTAGCTCATGGAAAAGGAGTTACAGAAAAAAGCTTATTAGAAATGAAAAATATTGGAATTAATTTTTTCACATGCGGAAACCATGCCTTTAAAAAAGAAGATCCAAATAAAATTATTTCAAACACAAAAATAAATTTTATAATTCCCGAAAATATGGGAGATACAAAATCGGGCAATGGTTATAAAATTATTAAAATTAAAAAACAAAAAATTGCCATAATTAATTTACTTGGCAAAACTTTTGTAAAAGAAGGCTCTGACGCAAAATGTCCATTTAAAACTTTTGACGAACTCTATAAAAAATTAAAAAACCAGCATGATTTTTTAATTGTGGATTTTCACGCAGAGACAACAAGTGAAAAAATTGCTTTTGGATTTTATGCTGACGGACGTGTTCATGCGGTACTGGGCACACATACCCATGTTCAAACAAATGATGCGCATATTTTAGAAAAAGGAACAGCATACATAACTGACATTGGTTGGATTGGAGCAAAAGATTCTGTTATCGGTGTTAAAAAAGAAATAATTATTGATAAATTTTTAAATGACTCTAAAATGGTATTTGATTTTCCTGATACTGGAATTGTAACAATAAATGCGGTTTTATTAGACCTAGATAAATCAATGAAAAAAAATAAAATTAAATTAATAAATGAAGAAACTCTTATAAAATAATATGAATAAACAAAAATTAATTGATACAATTGCAAATAAATCTAATATTAGTAAAAAACAAGCTGAAGATATTTTAGATATTTTCATTGATACGGTAATTGAGAATCTTAAAAGTGGTGAAAAAGTAACACTAATGGGTTTTGGACAATTTGAAGTTATAAAAACTAAATCTAGGTCTGGTGTTGATCCAAGAAATCCATCAAAAATAATAAACATCCCGGAAATGCTAACTCCAAAATTCAGAGCAGGAAAAAGATTTAAAGATGAAATTAGAAAATAAAGCCCCATAAAAATTAAATTTTGTGGGTCATATTAAAATTAAAAAACATAGAATATTTATATTGCTATGTTTTTTAATTAAATAATTTTGATAGGGGCAGTTACTTTAAAATAATTCCAATTTTTTTATTCTCATTTGGTGCTTGAATGTTATAATCCCAATCCCCTATTGCATTAAATAAAATATCTGGATTATAGGTGTAATCTTTTCCTTTTCTTGTGCCAGGATCGTTTGTAATTATAATTCCGTCATTTGTATATCCTTTCACAACAAGCATGTGATAAATTGGTCCTGGAATTTTGAAATTTGGATTTTGTAATTTTCTTCCAAGTGTTGGTAAAATTAACGGATTTCCATCAGACAAAATTCTTTTTATATCCTGGGCTGATTTTATTTCAACTAATTCATATTTAATACCAAAAAACTGATTTGCAAGTTGCGCAGTGGTTGATGCTGATAAATTATATTGACCACCATATTCGGTAATTTGCAAATCAATCATTTTTCCAATATCTGACATAGCAGAATCAGCTGTAATTGATTTATTTTTTAAATACGAATAAACCATTAGAGCGCTTGCCTCTTCACAACCTTCTTTATATTTTTCATCCCATTTCTGATCTGGTGACTGAATTGTAAATGGAATTTTTAAATTTATTTCTTGTTTAATAATATTAGTGTCATGCGGATTTGTAGGTATTGTTACATTGTCACTTTTTTCTATAGACGATTTATGAGTCGTCTCTGGGACATCATTGTTATCATCGTGGATTCTCAAATCCGCACCTGAAGATGATAAATCATTTAAACTTTGTTCGACAGGTAAATCAACACTTTTTGAATTTGTAAAAAATTCTTTTATTTTTACTCTTTGAAAATAAAAAATAAATCCTAAAATAATTAGGATTGCGAGGCTAATATAAATTTTTATCTTTTTAGACATCTAATTCTTTATTTAAATACTTTTCACAAAAAATTATTGCATTTGGAGCAAGATTATATTTTTTATAGTCTTTTATTGGCAACCACAATATATCACTATGTTCTATTCCATCAGCATATGGCATTCCTGCTTCTATTTTTGCTAAAAATTTATGACTTAAATAAATTTTTCCTTCTTTTTCAAATTCAATTGCGATTAAGTGTTTAATTATTTTTACCCTACATCCAATTTCTTCCATTGTTTCACGAAGTGCAGCTTCATTAATAGTTTCATCTTCTTCTACTTTTCCACCTGGAAATTCATAAAAATCATCCCTGTCTTTATATAGAAGAAGTAGTTTTTCATCTTCTATGATAGCACAGCCAGATAAAATAATTTTATCCATAAATTTCGAACTAAACCATGTTTAACGCAATGGGCTAGATTTAATTATTAAATTTTACTTCTAATTCTTCTCTAGCGACACGTCTGTCATCCCATGGAATTTTCTTTCCATTTTTTACACAAATAAATTGTTCTGAGCCCTTGCCAGTTATCAAAACTAAATCATCTTTTTCTGCGAGCTCAATTGCTTTTCTTATGGCGAGTCGCCTATCTAATATTTTAAATAAGTTTTTATCTAATTCTTTTCCACTATCAATTGCACCACGGGTGACATTATTTATAATTTTCATTGGATCATCTTCGTATGGATCTTCATTTGTAATTATAACAAAATCTGCTCTTTCTCCAGACATTTTACCTAAAATGGGCTGCCTATCTCTGTCGCGTCCTCCACCACAAGAACCCAAAACATGAATTAATTTTTCATAATAAAAATAGTCGAGTATTGAGTATAAATTTCTCATACTTTCAATCTCTGGTGCATAATCAACTATAACTTTAAAATCTTGACCACAATTTATAAATTCCATTCTACCAGGAACGCCCTTATAATTTTCTATTGCTTTTACGCAAATATTAATTGATACTCCAAGTGTATTACAAACACTTATCGCGCATAAACAATTGTAAATATTAAACTGTCCTATTAAATTTGTTTTAAATTCTTGATTTTTAATCCTAAATTTTGTCTGTGGTTTTAATTCTACATTTTTTGCCTGATACTCACTTTCTTTATTTATTGAAAATCCAACTTTTTTGTCAGCATCAAAACTTAAAAAATATCCCGAATTTTTATCATCTCTATTTACAGTAATAATTTTTTTAATTTCTTCCCCGTCTATAATTTTATTTTTATACTTCGTTAAATGTTTGAATAATTCCAATTTACAATTTTTATAATTTTCAAAAGATCCATGTGATTCAATGTGTTCTGGTGTCAAATTTGTAAAAACAACAACATCATAATTTATTCCCAAATGTCTAAATTGTTTTATTCCTTCAGAGGAAGTTTCTATTATGGCGTACTCACATTTTTCTTTGAGCATTTTATATAATAAATTTTGTAGTTTAAGTCTCCCCAACATTGTCATCTTCTGATCATTTAGCCAACTTTTATTTCCTATTTTAAATTCAGCTGTTGAGCTTGAACCTACTTTATATCCAGCCTCTTCTAATATGTGAGAAATTAAACTTATTGTGGTTGATTTTCCATTTGTTCCTGTAACCCCTATTACAATTAATTTATTTGATGGGTTTCTATAAATAAAAGAAGCAAAAATAGCTAAAAATTTATGATAAAAATTAATAATTGATTTTGGTATTATTTTTTTTATTATCTGTTTTATCATATTAAAAAAATTTTTTAAAAAAATTATAAAATGAGTAAAAATTCTTATCATATATAACATCAAATGTACCGGGATATTCTAATTCAAATCCGCCAAAACCTTTTTTAAATCTCGTGAAACCACGCCAAGCATCATTTTTATCATCTGTTTTAGCAATTCCCCAAAAATCATAATACCTATAATTATTTTCTTTTGCCCATCTAATTTGGCTCCATTGGAGTAGATGTGGCGCCATCAAATTCCTATATTCATTGGATGATGCACCGTGTAAATACGTAACAGTGTCTCCAAAATTTACAACAATATTTGTGCAAATAACTTTGTTGTCTTTTTTTGCAATCCAAAGATCTATATTTTTATCAGAAGATTTTAACATTTTTAAATAATAATCTCCAGAATGTGATTTAAAATTATCTCTTTTTGAGGTTTTTTCAATTAAATTTAAAAAATCTCCTATGTATTCTTTTTCTTTATTTGTTTTTATAACTTGAATTCCTTTTTTTTCTGCTAATCTTATATTATATCTTGTTTTCTCGTGCATGTCTTTTAATAGCTCTTCCTCGTTTTTTAATAAATCTAAAATTAAGGTTTTTGATGGTTGAAAATCTTTTACTTTTTTGATTTGTTTTATGTTTTCTGGAATAAAATTTGCCTCAAATCTAAAAAAAATATTTTTTATCTTAAATTCTTTCACACAAATATCTCTAAATAATTTAAAAAGATTTTTACTTATTTCTATTTTTCTAGACTTATCTAATTTGTCCTTTATAATTGGTCCACGAGGAGTATATAAATATCCAAAGTTAAATGGTAATTTTTTTTCTATTATAAGAAAAGCACCTAGAATTTCACTCTGATTATTATCATCAAAATATCCATATCTCCAAACTTTTTTTCCGAGTAAATTTTGGAATTCTTCCCAAAAAGAACTCTCTAAAAATTGAGAGTGTTCCGTTGAAGAAGAAAAATTATCTAATTCTTGTTTTGAAATAACTCTTAGCATTTTATTTTTTCAAAAATTTAAGCGCGGTTTTAATTTTTTCTTTTGTGTCTAATTCTTTTGGAATTTGGTTATATACACTTCTTATTTCATTGTCTGAAAAACCGAGAGAATTCAATGCCTCAAAAACTTCTAAATTAGAATTATCTTCTGATGTTAAGTCACTTGAAAATCCCGAAAAGCCCAATTTATCTTTTAGCTCAATAACAATTCTTTCTGCTGTTTTTGTACCGATTCCTGAAACTTTTTTAAATATATCAGCATTTCCAGTTGAAATTGCTGATTTCAAATCTTTAACCCCAGAAACTCCCAAAACATTTATTGCTGATTTTGGACCAACTCCAGATACAGACAAAAGCATAATAAAAAAACTTCTTTCTTCATAATTTGAAAATCCGTAAAGTTCCTGAGAGTCTTCGCGTTGTTTGTGATAAATAAACAATTCAAGCTCTTGGTCTATTCTTATTTTATCCAGTAATTTATAAGAAATAAAAATTTCATAGCCAATATTATCAACTAATAAAATTATTGATTTGTCTGTTTTAAGCAATACTTTTCCACTTAAATAAGCAATCATAAAAAATATTTATATACATCTATAATAAAACAATTTTTGCTTATAATCAAATCTCAAATTGGCACATTTATAAACATATAGTATAATTAATTTATACTAATAATTAATTTAAAAATCAATATGTTAAATATAAAAAATCTAGACATAAAAAAATCACTAGTAATTATAATTGCAATTATTATTTTTGGCGCAATTATGATTACTGCAATAATTCAAGACAGATTCATTTATCAAAATCAATATCAAATTTCTGTAATTGGCCAAGGAAAAGTTCAATACAAAAATGATACTGCAAAGATAAACCTTGGTGTGCAAATTGATAATATTGCAAAAGCAGAAGATGCCCTAAATCAGCTAAATACAAAAATAAATAAAATTTATTCTGAGGTAGAAAAATTGGGAATAAACAGAGAAGACATTAAAACACAAAATTACTACCTAAATCCCAACTATAATGTAATTAATAATAATCCAAAAGTAACGGGATATAATGCAAATCAAACAATAGTTGTAACTTTAAAAGATATTGAAAAAAATGAAGAGCTAATTTCAAAAATAATTCAAACCGCAACTATAAATGGTGCGAATCAAATAAATGGCGTTAGTTTTGAAAATTCAAAAATTAATGACATAAAACAAGAAGCAAGAATAAAAGCAATTGAAGATGCAAGGGGAAGATCTAGAATACTTGCAAAAGCACTTGGAGTAAAACTTGGAAAAGTCGTTGGTTGGTGGGAAACATATAATCCAGAAATGTCTTATGGTGGGAGCGATAAAGGTGGAATGGGCGCTGGAGGTATTTCCCCAACAATAACAGCCGGTATCGGCGAAATAACGGTTGAAGTAAATATAAGTTACAAAATTAAATAAAAACAAAAAATAGAAAAACCCAATCTCTCAAAAGAAAGATTGGGTTTTGTTTTTACTTTGGAAAATTTGTATGAAGTGCATTACACTTCCATAGCTTGGATCTGGGTTGTTTTAATAGCCCAAGATAATCTCGTGCTTTATTTTTTTCTTCTTCGGTCTCAAGTCCATTAATGTAATTTTCCACTTCTTCTTCTAAATTGTTTAAAAATAATAGATGAAGTTCTTGCTCTATTTGTGGCTTTGGTCTAGACATGACATCCTCCCTAAAAAATCTTATTTAAATATAAATTAACAAATATTTACAAAAATATTAATTTTTTATATGCTTATAATAAATATATTAAAATTTGTTATAAATGTAACACTATGCTAAAAATAAAAGATTCAATAAAAGATCTCATAGAAAATAATTCTTTTTTCCAATTTGGGATCTATTATAAATTATTAAATCTCACTCGGGTTGCAAAATTTACAAAACCACATATTCAGGCTAGGACTAAAAAGGGTGTTACAGAAAACGCAATTTTAATGTGTTTATCAAGAATTCAAGGAGAAACCAAAAGAAAAATTAAAGATTCAGATTTTAAAATTGAAAACCTGACCATACATTCAAATTTATGTACCATGACTTTTTATAAGACAAAACTAATTCATGAAAAAATAAATAAAATTTATTCAAAAATCATGCTAAATGGAAATTTCATGACAATATCAGAAGGCACAAATGAAACAACTATTATCTTTGAAGATAAATTTTTAACTGATATAAAAAAATCAACCAATGAAAAACCGAAATACATTAAAGAAAAAATAAGCTCGCTCTGTATAAAATTTAATTCTAAATATTTAAGCACTCCTGGGCTTTTGTATTTAATCTTACAACAAATAGCGCTACAAAATATAAACATAATTGAACTTAGTTCAACAGAAACAGAAATAATCCTCTATCTGGAGACAAAAGACATCAAAAATGCATTTGACACAATTTATAATAAATTTATAAATCCAAAAAATACTTATTAGTATGCAGAACCCGATTCATAATGAAAAATTAATTAAAAAAATTTCTGAAGATAAAAATTCATTTTTTTTACTTGTTGATAAAGAACCAGGAAAATCTTCTTTTTTTGTTATAAAACAACTAAGAAAAATTACAAATATTAAAAAAATAGGATTTTCTGGAACCCTAGATCCAATAGCTAGTGGACTTTTAATAATTGCTATTTCAAATGCTACTAAATTTTTAGATGCTTTTCATTTTTTGAATAAAATTTATACTGCAAAAATAGAATTGGGAAAAATATCAGATACCTATGACACTGAGGGGAATATAAAAAACATTAAAATTAATAAAAAACCAAGCCTTGTTGAAATTAAAAATATAATTGATAAAAATTTTATAGGCGATATATTACAAACTCCCCCCATATTTAGCGCAAAAAAAATAAAGGGGAAAAATGCTTATGAACTAGCAAGAAAAGGTGAGGAAGTTAAAATAAAATCCGTAAAAATAAAAATAGATGATCTTAAAATTAAAAAATACAAATATCCATTTTTAGAACTTGAAATAAGTTGTTCAAGGGGAACATATATCAGATCAATTGCAAATGATTTGGGAGAAAAATTAAAAACTGGCGGAATTCTTGTAAAACTTAAAAGAAGCCAAATTGGCAACTTCAATTTAAAAAATGCAATTAAACAAAAAAGATTAGATAAAAAAATTGTAAACAAGAGTAAATTAACAATTTCGGATATTATAAAAAATATAAAATAATCAAAAAAAACAAAACGGGAAAATTTCTCTTCCCGTTTTTTTACTACTTATAATCTTATAATATCCTCTATGTTTTTACCGGTGCTAATAAATTTTACCGGGACATCGAGAAAATTATCTATTAAATTAACATAATTCGTAACCTGAAGTGGAAGTTCGTATACATTGTTTATTCCAGAACAGTTACAAATAAGGTTAATTTCCTTATATTGGGGCATGACTCTAGACAAATAGCTTGCTGTTGCTTCTTGAGGAATACCAAATCCACCACCTGGCAATTTATAATTTTCACATATTTGTATATTCCCGATTTTCTGAGAAAAAGCACAAAGTGTATCAAGGCACGTAAGTGCAATTTCATCAATTCCAAATGACCTAACTACGTATTTGGCAATTGCCAAATCTGAATATCCGCATTTACGAGGTCTTCCAGTTATAGCACCAAATT